>JBFGLX010000339.1:0-3710 GCA_041575955.1 Thermoanaerobaculia bacterium | reverse complement strand
CGGCGGCTGGACCACCGCCTCCCTGCCCAAGCGCCGCAGCCTGCGCAACAACCCGACGTTCGACGCCCCCGAGTCGACCTCGAGCCGGTACACGCAGGTCTCGCGCCTCGGCATGCCGCTCGTCAACGAGGTCGTGATCGGTCTCAAGGACAAGAACCGCTTCAACGGCAGCCAGCCCAAGGACGACCTCCAGTTCGCCACCTACGTGACCAATCCAACGATTCCGGAGATCCTCCAGATCCTGTTCGGCGTGGTCGCGCCCAACAACTTCCCGCGCAACGACCTGCTCGCGACCTTCGTCACCGGCATCGCGGGGCTCAACCAGTTCGGGTTCGGCGAGATGCAGCGCCTCAACACCGCGATTCCACCGACGCCCAGGAACCAGCAGCAGCCGCTGGCCGCGCTGGCCGGCGACAACGCGGGCTTTCCGAACGGCCGCCGGCCGGGCGACGACGTGGTCGACATCACGCTGCGGGTCGCCATGGGGGTTCTCTGCCACGCCTTCCCGGGCGCGTTCTGCGACCCGAGCGACGCGCCCTCGGGCACCCTGCCCTACACCGACGGGGCGCGCCAGAACGCCCGTCAGTTCGACGCGGTCTTCCCGTACCTCACGACTCCGATCGCGGGCTCGCCCAACTGAGCTCGCGCCGTCGCGGACCGGTGGCGGGCGGAGATTGACTCCGCCCGCCCTCTTCTCGATACGATGAGCCCCGCCGACCGTGACCACCTACTCGACCGAGCTCGAAGACATCCAGCTGATGGGGCGCGTCGCTCGCGGCGATCGCGACGCCTTCGCGTCCCTCTTCGAGCGTCACGCGCCACTGGTTCTCGGGGTCCTGGCGCGCATGCTGGGGCGGCGCGACGAGGCCGAGGAGGTGCTCCAGGAAGCGTTCCTCCAGGCCTGGGACCGGGCCGGCTCCTACGACCCCAAGCGCGCGACTCCCAGAGGATGGATTCTCCTGATCTCACGATCGCGGGCGATCGACCGCATCCGCTCCCGCCAGGCGCGAGCCCGGCGCGAGGAGGCGGTCTCGACGGAAGAGGCCTGGCGCGCCGAGGTCGAGCCGGTCGGCACCGGGCAGCTCGAGGCAAACGAGCGCGCCGAGCGGGTGAGCCGTGCCCTGACCGTGCTGCCCGACGACCAGCGCCGCTGCATCGAGCTCGCCTTCTTCGAAGGTCTCAGCCATTCGCAGATCGCCTCGGCGCTCGATCAACCGCTCGGCACGGTCAAGTCCCGCATCCTGCTCGGCATGCGCAAGCTGCGCGATCAACTCATCCCGGCTTTCTGAGACACCATGCCCGAACACGACGAACTCCTCGCTCTCATGCCCGCGCACGCGCTCGGCGCCCTCGACGGTGACGACTTGCGGCGGGTGGAACGACATCTGGACCGCGGCTGCGACGAGTGCGAGCGCGAGCTCCTGGAGGCGACCCGCCAGGTCGAGAAGCTGGCCGAGACGGTCACGCCGACGCCGCCTTCGGACCTCCTGCGAGCGCGGCTCGACCGCGAGCTCGACCGGCGCCAGCCGCGCGCCCAACCGGCGTGGGTCAAGCGCGCCGCGATCGTCGCCCTGGCGCTCTTGGCCAGCTGGAGCCTCTGGGACCGGACCCTGCTGCGCGAGGAGGTCGACCGCCTGAGCGCCGACCGCACCGAGACCATGGAGCGGCTCGCCGGCGTCCAGCAGCAGCTCGATCAGGCGCGGACGATGCTGGCCCGGCTGGCCAGGGCGGGCCGGATCGTGTCGGCGCCGGGCGCCCGCCAGGTCGTCCTGGCCGGCCTCGAGCTGACTCCCACCGCCCAGGGCCAGACCTTCGTCGACCCGGTGGCGCGCTCCGCGGTCTTCTACGCCACCGGCCTGCCGGCGCTGACCGAGGAGGAGACCTACCAGCTCTGGTTCATCGCCGACGGTACTCCGGTCTCGGCCGGCACGTTCGACGTCGAGGACGACGGCAGCGCCATGCTCCTGGTCGAGGCGACCGCCGCCGTGGACGAGATCCAGCTCTGGGCGGTGACCATCGAGCCCGCCGGCGGCGTGCCCCAGCCGACCGGGGCGATGGTGTTGAAGGGCTAGCCTGACCTCGTCATCGAGCCGCTCGAGCCGATCGCTACCGTTCAGGTTGCGAACCTCCGGGGCGTGGGGGCCTCGGGTGACCGCCAGAATCCGGCAGTCGCCAAGCAGTGCGTCCTCGACCTTTTCGGTCGCCTGCCGCACCAGCGCCAGCCCGGCGGACGTCAGCTCGTAGCGGGCTCGCTCCGCGAGGGAGAACCGGGCGGCCAGCCGCCCCTCAGACCGTGGCCCGCCGGATCTTGCGCTTGAGGCTCTTGATGCGCCGGCGCGCGATTCGGAGCTGGTCGCGATCGCCGGCCGCCAGCGCCTGCTGACGCTCGGCCTTGAGAGCGCGGATCCGCGCCTTGACCTTGTCCTTGTCGATGCCGACGACCTCGTGGTGGGCGTGGGCCTCGATCCCGAGCGCCTCGCACAGCGCCGGCACCAGGTGCTCCTTGTGCATCGTGCTGTAGCCCTGGAGCGCTTCGTGCTCGATGCCCTGCGCGATGTCGCGCAGCTCGGCGACCGTCTTCTTGTGCAGGGACTCGAAGGTGTGCTCCTCGATGGGAGCCTCCTCGGCCGCGGCCGCCTCGGGCGCCGCTTCGGGCTCGGCTTCGGGCTCCGCCACGGCGGCCGGGGCGCTCGCGGCGGCTTCGGACTCCGCCGCCGCCACCGGCTCCGCTTCGGCCTCGGCGCCGTCGCCGGCGCCGCCCTCGGACGGGGTCTCGGTCGCGGTCTCTTCCTGCTGCTCTACGTTCTCTTCTTGATCAGCCATCGGGCTTCTCCTATCGCTCTTTTTCTCGGGTCGTCGCGGGCGGCCTACTCGTAGCGGTGGCCGCCTTCGTCCAGGTGGCCTCCCATCCCGAGGTAGTGATTGAGCTCGCTCTCCATCTTCTGCATGAACTCCAGCCAGTGCTCTTCGTCGAAGTCGGCCACGACTTTACGCCCCGGCTGGCTCAGGGCGGTATGAGTGTAGGCCACGTGCATCCTGCTCGCCTGCTCGCCGTCCGCTTCGAGCGCGAACTCGAGCTTGGCGGCGGTCATGCCGGGCGTGACCTTGATCATCTCGACCCGGTGATTGTCCGGGTCGTGCAGGGTGATGACCCAGATCGACTCGACGCCCTCGGCGCGCGTGATGAACACGCAATCCGGCTCGGCGACGCCGCTGACCGAGTAGACGGAGTAGGGATCCCAGTCGCTGACCCACTCGACCTCGCGCACCGGGCAGAGCATCGGAAACACCGTTGCCGGCGGCGCCACGAGCTGCTGCGTGTACTCACGTCGCACCCGTACCGGGGGCAACACATTCATGCCGACTCCTTCCTTGCGGCGGCCGAAGGCGATTCGCTCCGGGCCGAACCACCGATTCTACTTCGTCGCTGCCGGCGGCAGGCGGCGAATGTCGAGAAACTTCTTCAGCCGCTCGCGGCTGTCGCCGACGAACGAGACGATCCTGACGCCGACGCCACGGGTCTTCTCGATGCTGGGACCGTCGACCAGCCGCACGACTTCCGCCTGGCCCCGGATCGGCGTCCTGAGCTCCGGGATCTGGAGCTCGAACGCGAACGTGTCTCCGACCTCCAGCGGGGTCTTCGTCCGCACCAGCATCCCGGTCTCCGAGATGTTCGCGATCTGGAGCATCTTGCGCACCTTGCCGGTGGG
>JBFGLX010000338.1:0-3739 GCA_041575955.1 Thermoanaerobaculia bacterium | reverse complement strand
GGGTCGTGGTACGGCAAGGGCCCGGGCACCCCAGACGGGGCCTAAAGCGCAGCGCCCCCACTCAGTCACCCCAAGAGGAGACTTGCCAGGCCTTGTCGCCTGGCAAGGCTCTCTCGCGATCCGGGTTCAGAAGGGGCGCGAGCCAGCCCCGGACGGGGTGCCCGGGCCCTTTCCGTACCACGACCCGCCGGCGGTGGATGAGAAACTGTCGGGAATCTGGGCAGAGGATTCCACGACCCGACGGGCCACCGGCCCACGACTCTCGGGTCACGCGAGGAAAGGAGCCGCCATGCCTTTCGGCGAGGACGACGACAGAAGGTACAAGGTAGTCATCAATCACGAGGAGCAGTACTCGATCTGGCCGGTCGATCGCGAGAACCCGCGGGGCTGGAAGGACGCCGGCTTCGAAGGCACCCGCCAGGAGTGCCTCGACCACATCGAGGAGGTCTGGACCGACATGCGGCCGCTCAGCCTGCGCAAGAAGATGGAGGAGATGGAGCAGCGGATCAAGAAGGACGCCGGCGAGTAGGCAGCCCCGCCCAGCGAGTCGGACGTCAAGAGCCTGGGCGACTCGTGTCCCTATGGCCAGCTAGCCTGCGAGATCGCGAGCCAGCGAGTCGGCGATCGCCAGGCCGCGCAGAGTCGGTCGAAGAACCGAGCCCTCGACGGTCAGCAGGCTCTCCGACGCCATGCGCTCGATCGTTTCCGCGGCTACGCTAGAGGCGAGGTCGAGGCCATAGCGGCGTGCGAGCTGCGCGCTGTCCACCCCGGCGTAGGTTCGCATCGCGAGCATCAGGCGCTCGAGCGCCAGCTCGTGATCGCTCAGCTCCTCCCAGTCTTCGACCGGCAGCTCGCCGGCGGCGATCGACGCCTGCCACGGTCCGACGCTGCGCCGGTTCCACCAGCGCCGCCGACCGGCGAAAGAGTGCGCCGACGGACCGAGCCCGAGGTACGGCGTGTGGTCCCAGTACTTCATGTTGTGGCGCGAGCGATGCTCCGGTGAGCGCGCGAAGTTCGACACTTCGTAGCCCTGGAAGCCGGCGTCGTTCAGGAAGCGATGGGTGAGCAAGAAGAGCTCGGCCTGCTCGTCGTCGGGCAGCTCGACCAGCTCGCCGCGCCGCCGGCGCACGCCGAAGGCGGTCTTCGGGTGCACGGTGAGCTGGTAGCAGGAGAGGTGGTCGGGACCGAGGGCGACCGCGGCCTCCAGGTTGGAACGCCAGGCGCTCTCGCACTGTCCCGGGAGGCCGTAGATCAGGTCGAGCGAGACCGTGGCGAAGCCGGCTTCGAGGGCCAGCTCGACCGCGCGCCGCGCCTGCTTGGGCCCGTGCAGGCGGCCGAGAAACCCGAGCTCCGCCCGGTCGAACGACTGGACGCCCAGGCTCAGGGTCCGGACGCCGAGCTCGGCCCACCACCGCAGCCGCTCCGGGGTCACGTCCTCCGGGTTCGCCTCGACGAAGATCCAGGGGTCGGCCGCCAACTCGAGCGCGCCCCTCGCGGCCCGGAGAATCCGCCCGAGCTGCTCGGGCTCGAGCATCGACGGCGTGCCGCCGCCGAAGTAGACCGTGTCGAAGGCGGGCTCCGGAGAAAGGGGAGCGTCCTCCCCTTTCAACCCCGGCTCCGGAGAAAGGGGAGCGTCCTCCCCTTTCAACCCCGGCTCCGGAGAAAGGGGAGTGCCCTCCCCTTTCAACCCCTCCGTCGGGTTCGTTGCTTGGCGCTGCCGAAGCTCGATCTCTCCGATCAGGCCCTGAACGAAGCGCTCGCGCCGCTCGGCGTCGCCGACCAGCACCGCGAAATCGCAGTAGGGGCAGACCGTCGCGCAGAACGGCACGTGCAGGTAGAGCCCGGGAGCCACTCGCTCAGGATACTGAATGGGCTTCGCCGGACCGGGCGGCTCGTTCACTGCTAGGCTCGCCGGGATGAAGAGCTCGCCCCCAGCGACGACGGCGTTTCGGCGGGTGCCGCGCACCGGGGTGATCTACGTCACCGCCGAGGCGTTCGGCCGCGGCTACCGCTCGGGGCACGCCGACTGGTGCAACCTGGGCCAGGGTCAGCCCGAGACCGGGCCGCTCGAGGGCGCCCCGGCGCGGGTGGCGGCGCTGGCGATCGACCCCGCCGACCACGAGTACGCGCCGGTCTCGGGCATGTGGGAGCTGCGCGAGGCGGTGGCGGCGCTCTACAACCGGCTCTACCGGCGCGGCATGGCCTCGCAGTACGCGGCGGAGAACGTCGCCATCTCGGGCGGCGGCCGCGCCGGGCTGACCCGCGCCGTGGCCTCGCTGGGGCACGTCAACCTCGGCCACTTCCTGCCCGACTACACCGCCTACGAAGAGCTGCTCGAGATCTTCCGGCTGGTGACCCCGATCCCGATCCTGCTCAGCCGCGAGCGCCACTACGAGTTCACCGCCGACGAGCTCGAACGCGAGATCCTGGGCCGGGGCCTGGGCGCGCTCCTGCTCTCCAACCCCTGCAACCCGATGGGAAAACTGATCTCCGGCGACGAGCTGGCGAGCTGGATCGGAGCGGCACGCCGTCTCGACTGCTCGCTGCTCTTCGACGAGTTCTACTCGCACTTCATCTGGAACCGCTCGGAGCGCGAGCCCGGTCCGATGGTGAGCGCCGCGCGGTGGGTCGAGGACGTCGACCGCGACCCGGTGGTGATCCTCGACGGCTTCACCAAGAACTGGCGCTACCCCGGGTGGCGGGTGACCTGGACCCTGGCGCCGCGGCCGGTGATCGAGGCGATCGAGAGCGCCGGCTCGTTCCTCGACGGCGGCGGCTCGAAGCCGCTGCAGCGAACGGCGCTCAGGCTGCTCGAGCCCGACCGCGTGCTCGCCGAGGCGGCCGCCATCGCCGCCACCTTCCGCCCCAAGCGCGAGTTGATGCTGGAGCGGGCTCGGCGGATGGGGATGATCGTCGATCGCGAGCCCGACGGCACCTTCTACGTCTTCGTCTCGCTGCGCGACCTGCCGCCGGCGATCTCGGACGGGATGGACTTCTTCCGCGGCGCGCTGGAGCGCAACGTGATCACGGTGCCGGGAGTCTTCTTCGACGTCAACCCGGGCCGGCGCCGGGCGCGGCGCCTGTCGCGCTTTCACCATCACCTCAGGCTCTCCTTTGGCCCTCCCGAGGACGAGGTGCGCCGCGGTCTCGACCGGCTCGAGGAGATGGTCCGCGCCGCCTCCGGGCAGGTCGCGCAGGGCGCCCGTTCCCGATAGCGACGACGGCCGGGGCTTCGTCGCCCGTCTCTCGCTACTTGTCGGTCTCCGACTTCAGGACCGCCACGAACGCCGCCTGCGGAATCTCCACCGCTCCGATCATCTTCATTCGCTTCTTGCCCTCGCGCTGCTTCTCGAGCAGCTTGCGCTTGCGGGTGATGTCGCCGCCGTAGCACTTGGCGGTGACGTCCTTGCGGTAGGCGCTGATGGTGGTGCGGGCGATGATCTTGCCGCCGATCGCTCCCTGGATGGCGATCTTGAACTGCTGCTTGGGAATGGTCTCGGCGAGCTTCTCGCAGTAGTGCATCGCCCGCTGGCGCGCCTTGTCGCGGTGGACGAGCTGCGCCAGGGCGTCGACCGGCTCGTTGTTGACCAGGATGTCGACCTTCACCAGGTCCGACTCGCGATAGTCGAGCATCTCGTAGTCGAACGAGCCGTAGCCCTGGGTGATGGTCTTGAGCCGGTCGTAGAAGTCGAACAGCACCTCGGCCAGCGGCATCTCGGAGGTGAGCTCCACACGGCCG
>JBFGLX010000337.1:0-3775 GCA_041575955.1 Thermoanaerobaculia bacterium | reverse complement strand
TCGACCCATTTCACGCTGGACACGAGCTCTGAGCCGGCACGTCAGGCGCTGGATGGCCGGGGTGACGCTGCTCCTGCGGCGGCCCGCGGCCCGGTAGGCTCCGCTGGTACCTTCAGGCTCCCAAACGTGCTACGTTCTGGGCGCCTGAAGGACCCTGAAACCGCCCCATGCCGGCTCCGCCGGCTCCGGTCTCGCACCCCGCGGGTGCTCGGAGCGGGGAAGCGAGATCGCCCAGCACGGTGACGTCATGACGCCCGAGGAGGCCACAGCGATTCTCGCCGCGCTTGTCGACGAGGGCGTGGAGTTCGTCGTGATCGGCTCGATGGCCATGGCGGCCCAGGGCCTCCCCCGCGCGACCCAGGATCTGGACCTCTTCGTCGCGCCGGAGATCAACAACCTCGAAGCCCTCAAGCGGGCTCTCGGATCGCTTTTCGACGACCCGAGCATCGAGGAGATCGATCCCCTGGAGCTGGCCGGGGCCTACCCCGCCCTCCAGTACGTCCCGCCGCACGGACGGTACTCGCTGGACTTCTTGACGCGGCTGGGCGAAGCGTTCAGCTGGGACGACCTCGAGGCGGGAAGCGAAAGCGTTACCTTCCAAGGCGTTAACGTGCGAGTCGCCACTCCGGGCATGCTCTATCGGATGAAGAGGGACACGGTCCGACCCCAGGACCGGGCCGACGCGGTCAGGATCCGTGAGGCGTTCGACATCGAGGACGACTGATGCCGGTCCGCAGGTACAGATCCGTTGCCGACATGCCGGGACCGCCCCGCCGTCGCCCACTCGACCCCGAGAACATCCGAATCGCTTGCGAGCTGAGTGAGCTCGCGTTCGCCCTTCACCCCTGGCGATTCGAGCCGGGTGTGCGCAAGTTCAGCTCGGCCGGTGAGGCGGCGCGCCATCGGCAGGAGTGGGAGCGGCAGCAGGCCAGGGCCGAAAGGTGAAAACCGGGTCGAGCCGGTAGACTCCGCCTGCGCCGCCGCGCCGCTCTCGAGCGAAGGGAGACCAGGATGAAGACGCTTTTCGCACTGACGCTGGGACTCTTGCTGGCCGGCTCGCTCGCCGCCCAGATCACCTGGGAGGAGATCGACGAGCTGGCCGCCGAGGTGCAGCCGCGCGTGGTCGAGTGGCGCCGCTGGTTCCACGAGCACCCGGAGCTGAGCAACCGGGAGCTCGAGACCGCCAAGCGGGTGGAGGCCATCCTGCGCGAGATGGGTCTCGAGCCGCGCACCGGGATCGCCCACACCGGTCTGACCGCGAGGATCGAGGGGGGCAGGCCCGGCCCGGTGGTCGCCGTCCGCGCCGACATGGACGGCCTGCCGGTCACCGAGCAGACCGGGCTCGAGTTCGCGTCGAGGGCGACGGCGGAGTACAACGGCCAGCCGACCGGCGTGATGCACGCCTGCGGCCACGACACCCACATGGCGATGGTCCTGGGGGCGGCCGAGGTCCTCAACCAGCTCAAGGATCGTCTGAGCGGCTCGGTGCTGCTGATCTTTCAGCCCGCCGAGGAGGGTGCGCCGGCGGGCGAACGAGGCGGCGCCGAGGTGATGCTCGAGGAGGGGGTCTTCGGCGATCCCAAGCCCGAGGCGATCTTCGGCGCGCACGTCTGGTGGGACCAACCCGCCATGAGCATCGCGGTTCACGACGGGCCCGCCCTGGCGGCGGCCGACCGCTTCGAGATCACCGTCCGGGGCCAGCAGAGCCACGGCTCTCAGCCGTGGAACGGCGTCGATCCGATCGTGGTCTCCGCGCAGATCGTCCTCGGCCTCCAGACCATCGCCAGCCGGCAGGTGAACGTCACCGAGGCGCCCTCGGTGATCAGCCTCGGCATGATCGAGGGCGGCATCCGCAACAACATCATCCCCGACGAGGTGAAGCTGGTCGGCACGATCCGGACCTTCAGCCAGAAGATGCGAGAGGACATCCACGCTCGCATCCGCCGCACGGCGATGTCGATCGCCGAAAGCGCCGGCGCCACGGCGGAGGTAATTATCCCCCGGGGCGTGCCGTCGGTGATCAACGACTCGAAGCTGGTCGGCAGAATGAAGCCGACGATCGAGCGGATCGCCGGCGACGCCGGTATCTATCCGCTACTGCCGATCACGGGCGCCGAGGACTTCTCGTACTTCTCGAACGAGATCCCCGGCCTCTACTTCTTCATCGGCGCGGTCGCTCCGGGGGTGGATCACGAGACCTCGCCCGGCAACCACTCGCCGCTCTTCGACGTGCACGAGCCGGCGATGCAGATCGGCGTGCGGGCGTTCGCCCACCTGGTCGTCGACTATCTGCAGAAGTAGGCGCGAGCACCGACCCAAGCACACCTCCCCGCGTTCGACGGCGATAGAGTCAGGCATGCGCCGCCTCCGCCCGTACCTGCTGCTCTTGCCGCTCCTCGGCTGGTCACCGGCGATGGCTTTCGGGCCCGCGGCCCGGGCCGCCGAGACGCCGGACCCCGCCCAGCCCGCCGCCGCGGCCGAAGCGGTCTCGTTCCGCGGCGAGCCGCTCCCCGCCCCGCCGATCTCCGACGAGCTCCGGGCCCGGCAGGAGGGGCTGCTGGCGGCGGCGCGCGAGCGGCTCGACGAGGCCCCCGGCGACCCCGAGAGCTGGATCTGGGTCGGCCGCCGCACCGCCTACCTGGGCCGCTACCGCGAGGCGATCGAGCTCTACGGCCGGGCCATCGAGCGGTTCCCGGAGGACGCCCGGCTCTACCGGCACCGCGGACACCGCTTCCTCACCACCCGCCGGCTCGACCGCGCGATCGAAGATCTCACCCGGGCGGCGCGGCTCACCGACGGCAAGGTCGACGAAGTCGAGCCCGACGGGCTACCCAACGCGCTGGGCATCCCGACCTCGACCCTGCAGACGAACATCTGGTACCACCTGGGGCTGGCGCACTATCTCGCCGGCGACTTCGAGTCGGCGCTGGCCGCCTATCGCGAGTGCCTCGCGCTCTCCGGCAACCCCGACATGCGGGTGGCGACGAGCTACTGGCTCTACCTGACGCTGGAGCGGCTCGGCCGGGCCGACGAGGCCGGGAGCGTAATCGCGGCCATCGCCCCCGAGCTCGAGGTGATCGAGAACCACGACTACCACCGGCTGCTGCTCACCTACCGGGGCCTGGCCGACGCCCACGAGCTCTGGGAGGAGGCGGCGCGCGATCCCGCGAGCGTCGGCTACCCGACCGTCGGCTACGGCGTCGGCGCCTACCATCTGATCCACGACCGCCCGGAGAAGGCGCGGGAGTGGTTCGAGCGGGTCCTCGCGTCGCCCGCCTGGGCGGCCTTCGGCTACCTCGCCGCCGAGGCCGAGCTCGCCCGGCTCGAGCGCTGAGGGGCCGGCCCGAGCTCCGGGCCGGGACTACCGCCACTCGAAGTCCAGGTACTCCGCGCGGCCTTCGATCACGAGCTTCTTGAACACGAAGCGCTCGGTCGTGTCGAGCCTCCAGGCCACCGGCCGCGGTGCCGTGCCCGCGCTCACCCGAGCCCGAGCGGAGCTTAGCCGCCGCAGGCCGCCTTCACCTGATCCTTGGTCAGGCCGTCGTGCAGGTCTCATTTCGGCAAAACCCGGTGAGGGTAACACGGCCGTGCGCGGCCGGTGAGATGGCTCGACGGCTAGCCGCTGGCCCGGGTCGCGAAGCCCCGCCAGATCACCAGGCCCGCCAGTAGCCAGAGCGGCACCAGGCTGAAGCGCTCGACGGTTCCGCTGACCTCCCAGAGGCCGGGCATCACCCGGTTGAGGAGCTCGGCGTTGAACGTCAGGTGGAGCAGAAAG
>JBFGLX010000336.1:0-3779 GCA_041575955.1 Thermoanaerobaculia bacterium | reverse complement strand
CCGGGCTATATCCTGCGGATACGGGCGACCGAGACCTTCGCCTTCCACCACGGAGGGGAGGACATTCCGGTAGGTCCCGGCATCGACAACCGCACTCACCTCAACCTGGTGACCAGCATCCCGGCAGCGGAGCCCGAGCACTAAGCCGCGTCGGGAACTCAGCCTGTTTTACGGAAGCCCGAACCCGCGCTCCTCTCAGCCGTGAAGCAGGCGCGAGTACGACCGAATCCGCTCAGACTCGACGCGGGCGAAGAGGTCAGCTTGGCGTAGGTCCGCGCCAGCTCCCGCAGCTTGGTGAAGCGCTGAGGCGCCTTGTAGACCTCGGTCTTGATCTGGCCCGTGCGCAGATGCTCGGCGAGGCCGCGAGCGTCGATCGCATCGCGCTTCGATCCGGCCTTCCACTGCGCGTGCTCCACGACGATCTCGGCGACATGCGGCTCGAGGATCTCGTACAGCCAACCACTCCACTCGTCTTCCTCGAGGCAGAGATGCAGCTCTTGGCGGAACGGGCGATCGCGATGCGCTTCGACCCGCGAGATGTCGTGTGCGGTCTGGAGGGCACCGGCGAAGACTCGTGAGAAATGCTAGAAAGCGGCGCTGTTGGGCGTCGGACTCGACTGGATCTGCCAGCTTCCGGCCACGTCCATCCGCTCGATCGACGAGCCCGAAGGCGCGTCGCCGACCTCCGGCGCGTTGACCGAGCCGGTCTCGTCGATCAGGCCGCTGGTGTTCGAGCCGCCGTAGATCACCGCGTCGACCGGCACCGTCGAGCCGGTGACCTGCGCCGCCGGCAGGTCGAACAGGGCGACCCCGTCGGCGGTCGAGCCCGAGTTCTGGAGATCGGGGGCCAGATCTTCCTTCTGATCGAACGACGGATTGCCGTTCGACGCCTTGCTCGACTTGCCACCGACCACGAAGGTCTCGCCGGGGCCGATGGTGCCGGCGAGCTGGAGCACGCCGTAGGTGTAGTCGGTGCCGCCCCAGCCGAGGCTGTAGCCGGCCAGATCGACGGCCGTGCCGCCGTCGTTGTAGAGCTCGATCCACTCGAGATTGTTGTCGGAGCCGGAGACGTCGTAGAGCACTTCGGAGAGGATGACGTTGCCCGGGGCCGGGCCGCCGAACGGCGTCGAGTTGGGCGTCGGCGCGCTCTGGATCTGCCACGTCCCGGCCAGGTCGAGGCGCTCGATCGACGAGCCCGAGGGCGCGTCGCCGACCTCCGGCGCGTTCGCCGAGCCGGTCTCGTCGATCAGCCCGTTGGTGTTCGAGCCGCCGTAGACCACCGCGTCGATCGGCACCGTCGAGCCGGTGACCTGAGCCGCCGGCACGTCGAACAGGGCCACCCCGTCGGCGGTCGAGCCCGAGTTCTGGACGTCGGGCGAGAAGTTCGCGACCTGGTCGTAGGCCGGGCTGCCGTTCGAGGAGCTGCTGGTCGGTCCACCGACCACGAAGGTGGCACCCGGTTGGATCGTGCCCGAGAGCTGCAGCACGCCGTAGGTGTAGTCGCTGCCGCCCCAGCCGAGGCTGTAGCCGGACAGATCGACCGCGCTCGAGCCCGCGTTGTAGATCTCGATCCACTCGAGCCCGTCGTCCGAGCCCGCGGCGTCGTAGAGCACCTCGCTCAGGATCAGCGAGCTGCCGCCGCCGCCGCCACCCGCTGGAGTCGCCGAGGCCTCGTTGCTGTCGCCGCTTTCGTTGGCCGAGGTGTCCTCGGCCGACACCACGTAGTAGTAGGTCGTGTCGTTGGTCACGGTCGTGTCGCTGTAGGAGGCGGTGGTCACCAGCGGACCGTTGAGCTGGGTGTAGGGCCCGCCGCTCGCGGTCGCCCGGTAGACGTTGTAGCCGGCCAGATCGGGCTCGCCGTTCGGATTCCAGGTCAGATCGACCACCCCGTCGCCGCCGCTCGCCGCGAGCCCAGTGGGCGCCGCGGGCGGCGTCGAGTCGCTCCCGCACTGGCTCTCGAAGACACAGGCCACCCACTCCGGATGGTCGATGAACGGGTTGCGGTTGCCCTGGAACGAGTAGACCACCTCGTTGCGATACACCTCGCGGCTGTCGACCGGGTCGGCGTAGTGCCACTGGAGCAGCACCGACAGCATGCCCATGTAGGCCACCGACTCGTTGCTGCCGGTGTTCGAGCTGTCGATGAAGCTCTCGGTGTCGGTCAGCACGAGATCGGGCTCCGAGTGACCGGTCACGCCGTGGCTGCCGCCCTCGTAGCGGACGTCCATGTAGAGGAGCGCGCGCGCCACGTCGCCCTGGCGGCCGCCCCAGGTCTGCCAGGTGCCCTGGGTGAACGAGCCCTCGGTCCAGTTCGAGTTGCCGGGATAGCTACCGGAGCCGCCGCCGCGGCCGTCGGTGAAGTCGGTGGTCTTCTCGCTGCAGCCCGAGTGGCAGTCGCGGTAGGGCTTGTTCGAGCGCGAGCTGTTGTAGCCGCTGTCGCTGACGAACAGGTGGTGGGCGTCGGTGTAGGGGTAGTTGCTGCTGCCGTCGTTGGGAAAGCCGTACGACTTGGGCCAGCTGTGCTCGCGGTTGTAGGCGCCCGTGCCGCCCGAGATCTTGGCATAGCTGGCGTTCTTGTAGACGTCGATCACCCGCCCGGCGTCGTTCGGGTCCTCGTCGGCCAGGTTCAGGATGTCCCAGGTGTCGGTCGCGCTGGAGGTGTAGGGGAAGCGGGTGTGATCGTCGATCACGTCGTGCAGCGTCGTTCGCAGGCTCGACGAGTCGGTCGCGTCGACCGAGTCGTAGTAGCCGGCCGGCGGCTGGGCTAGCGCTGCGCCGCCGATGGCGAGCCAGGCGGCGAACGCCGCCCCGGCGGTGAGCTTGCGGATGATCGGGATGTTCTGACGTGCGGCCATGGAACGCCTCCGTGGTCGGCGGCGGGGGTCGGCTCGAGGTCGGCCTCGCCGCGCCGCTGTGGGTCGAAGGGATGCGATGCCGCGATTCTGGCGCTCCGGCCGAGCCGGGACAGTCGGGGCGATGCCTCAGGCGGGTGGGGGAAAATCCCTCAATCGGATCGCCCCTCTCTCCCTCCCCGCCCGCCCGCCGCGACCGCTTCGCTGCAGCTCGACTCGTTCGTTCGGAAGCGACGCCGGGCCGAATCAGAGCTTGGTGCTCGACTCGCGGCCGGGGATAATCGCCCGGTCCATGGCGGCGCGCGCACGCAAGGCGGCGGTCGGGTTCATCCTGATCACCGTCTTCATCGACATTCTCGGGATCGGGATCATCATTCCGATCCTGCCCGAGCTGGTGCGCGAGTTCGCCGGCGGCAGCTCCGCGGCCGCGGCGCGCTACTACGGCGTCATCGCGGCGACCTACGCTTTCATGCAGTTCTTCTGCGCGCCGCTCCTGGGCGCGCTCTCGGATCGCTTCGGGCGCCGGCCGGTGATCCTGGTCTCGCTGTTCGGCCTGGGGATCGACTACGTGATCATGGGGCTGGCGCCGTCGCTCGGCTGGCTGTTCGTCGGGCGGCTGATCGCCGGCCTCATGGGGGCGAGCTTCACCACCGCGAACGCCTACATCGCGGACGTCTCGGCGCCCGAGAACCGCGCTCGGAACTTCGGTTTCATCGGCGTCGCGTTCGGCATCGGCTTCATCTTCGGACCGGCGCTGGGCGGGGTCCTCGGAGGCATCCACCTGCGGCTGCCGTTCTTCGCCGCCGCCGCCCTGGCCCTGATCAACTGGCTGTACGGCTTCTTCGTCTTGCCGGAGTCGCTGGCGCCCGAGGATCGCGACGCCTTCAGCTGGAAGAGGGCGAATCCGCTCGGCAGCCTGGCGGTGCT
>JBFGLX010000335.1:0-3829 GCA_041575955.1 Thermoanaerobaculia bacterium | reverse complement strand
TCCTTGGCGATCCCCTTGATGGTCAGCGGCCCGGTGGCGATGAGCTCGCCGTTCGCGCCCGATCGGACCGAAGTGCTCTTGAAGGTCATCTCCGGATGCGCCTCGACGCCGAAGAAATCGTCCGTGCGCAGGTGCCCGTCACGGCGCGTGTTGCCGGTGCTGACGCTGGCGACCGTGATCGTCACCTCGACGCTGCTGTTGGCCGGGTTGTCGGCGTCGTAGGCGAGCTCGATCTCGAACTCTTCGAAGCTGCCGGTGACCGGCGTGAAGAAGTGGTTGATCGAGAAGTTGACCTGGCTGTGATTGGGATCGACCTCCCAGTCCTGGGCGGTGGCGGAAGCGGCTCCGAAGAGCGCGATCGAGAGGGCGGCGACGGCGGCGAGAAGGAAGGACGGGACAGGGCGTGACTTCATCGTTCGAAGATCTCCATGGGCTGGTCTCTGGATGGTGACGCCCGGCACGGCGCCCTCGTCGAAGTGAGTGTACGACTCCCGGAGTCTATTACGTGCCGCCGACCGGTCCGCGGGGCGGCGTCACTCCACGACGAAGCGGATCACCTGCCACTCGATGTCGTTGAGCGAGCCCATGAAGTGCCGGTAGAAGTAGCTCGGATAGCCCCAGGTCGGATCGAACCGCGCCAGCAGGACGACCTTGCCGCCGCCCGGGGCGCGCCGGGGATCGGCGGCGTTGGCGAGCTCGGCGTCGAGGGTGTCGAACAGCGCCTCCACCGACGCGTGCTCGCGCGCCGACTCGGGCGCCTCGACGCCGCCCGCGGTCAAGCTGACCACCCGCCCCTCGCGGACGACGACGGTGCGCCGCTCGCTCAGGACGCCGCTCATCTCGAGCTCGAGCGTGTAGGAGTCCGGCGCCTGCTCCTCCCACACCCGGCGCGCCGCGTCGACGTCCTCGGCGGTGAGCTCGTGGGCGCGGTCGCGCCCCAGCAGCAGGAGCCCGCCGGCCGCCCCGACCACGAACGCCGCGATCAACCAGGCGGGCCGGCGGAGGTTCAGGGGCATGCGCGGCAGTCTAGCCGACCCGTCGACCGCTTCACTCCGGGTTCGCATCTTCGGAGACCGAGTATTCCCTCGATCCGCTGACCGAGGAGCCCCTACCGGCCTACCCGGTGGGTTGAGCGCGTACGACGGGCGACCTCACGGATGCGCCACCACCATCACCGTCCCGGCCCGATCGAGCACGTAGCCGAGCGACTTGTTGAGGGTCTCGGGATCGAGGGCCGCGAAGCTCTCGTCGAACAGCACCAGCTCGGCCTTCTGCAGCAGGGCACGGGCGATGTAGAGGCGGCTCTTCTCGCCGTGCGAGAGCTGCCAGCCCGACTCGCCGACCATCTGCAGCAGGCCCGCCGGCATGCGGTCTAGGAGCTCGCCCAAACCGAGCGCCCGGCAGACCTCCTCGGCCTCGCGCAGGTCCTCGGGTGGCGGCGGCCAGTCGCGCCCCATCAGCAGGTTGAACGCCAGGGTCTCGGTGAAGACGTGGTTCTCGTGGAACTGGGGCGCGGCCGCGGTGCGCCGGCGCCAGCCCCAGTCGCCCAGCGACTGGCGGTCGAGGCCGCCGAGCAGCAGCAGCCCGGCGTCGGGGCTGCGCAGGCCGACCAGCAGCGCTGCCAGCGTCGACTTGCCGCTGCCGGAGGGCCCTTCGAGCAGCAGCCGGTCACCCACCGAGATCGACAGATCGCACCCCTTGAGCACCGGCTCGGGGCGGTTCTTGTAGCGGAAGGTGAGCTCGCGCGCCTCGAGCAGGCGGCCGTCGGCGGCCGGCTCGGCCGACGCGCCGCGCGCGGCAAGGCCGGGAGGCACCCGCATCTTGGGCCGCGCCGCGGCGTGGAACAGCGGCGCCACGTTGCCCCAGCCGACGATCGCCTCGGCGAGGTCGGAGAGTCCGCGCACCAGCTTCCAGAACGCCTTGAAGGCGAACAGGACGCCGCCGATGGCGACCGCCAGCGGGCCGGTCGAGAACTCGCCGCTGGTGAATGCCGGCAGCAGACAGGCGATGCCGACGATCAGCCAGCCGCGCGGGACCAGGCTCTTGAGGAAGATGGCGCTGCGGTCCATCTCGCGCGACAGCCCCAGGTAGCTCTCCACCGCCTGGTCCTCGTCCTCGTGCCAGTCGGCCGGGCGCTCCTGGACCAGCCGCGTGCGATGGCCGACCATCTTCTCGACCAGCTCGTGGGTGAGCCCGAGACGCGCCTGGGTCCAGCGACGGCGCGCCCGGAGGTAGAGCCACCAGAGCCAGGCGGCGAGCGCCATCCACGCCACGAGCGCCACGCCGTGCAGCCAGCCGGCCGCTCCCGCCACCAGGATCGGCAGGGCCAGGACCAGCTCGACGACGGCGATGAGGCCGACGTGCCCGCCGGTCAGCACCAGCGACTCGACCGCTTCGGAGTCGATCACCCGCCCGAGAAACTGGCCGACGCCTTGATTGCGGATCTCTTCGGGCTCGAGCCGCAGCGCGCCCTCGAGCAGCCGGCGCTTGAGCAGCGCCCCGGCGCCTGTGGTCAGACGGGCGAGGAGCCAGTGCTCGGCGATCCGGAACGGCGTGGTGGAGAGCAGCAGGAGCGCCCAGACCAGCGCCAGGTCCTGGTCGAGCCGCCCCTGCAGCACGGCGCGTCCCAGCACCCACCACGACGACAGCAGCAGCGCCTGCTGCACCAGGTGGGCGAGCCCGCCGCCGACGGCCAGCCGCAGAAGCCCCGCCGCGCGCACCTGCTTCATGAACGAGCCGCCCGCCGGCTGCCGCAGCAGCCAGCAGCCCTCGATGGGAAACGCCCCCAGCTGCTCGCGCAGGATCGCCCGCCGGGCGCGCTCGCGCCGTCGCCCGCGGACGCCGGCACGGTCGAGAATCGAGCCGACGTCGGCGGACCGCTTGCCCTCCAGATCCCGGGCCAGCGCCGCGCGCAGCGTCGCGACCTCCACCCGGTGATGGCGGTGATCCGGGGCCAGGAGCGCCACCCGCTTGCGCCCGGTGCCGACCACCAGCAGATAGCGCTCCTCGCCGTCGACGGCAAGCCGCAGAATCGCCGGCGCCGCCTTGCGCAGCAGCTCCTCGAGCTCGCCGAGCAGGGCCATCACCGGCTCGCAGTCGAGCCGCAGCCATTCGATCGCCTCTTCGATCCAGTCGCCGACCGACGGCGCCCCCGGCTCGCCCAGGCTGCGCGGCGGCCGCGGCAGCTCCGGGGGGTGGCGCTCCAGGCCGCTGTGACGCGCCAGGGTCTCGAGCGCTTCGCCCAGGCGCTCGCGCGGCCAGGCCAGGCGGGCCAGCGCCTGCAGCTCGGCGCCGGCGCTCACGAGCCCTCCTCCGGGGCGCGGCCCTCGACCAGCCGCCCGCGGTCGATGCGCAGCCGGCGCCAGCCCGGGTCGGCCCAGATCCGGTTCCAGACCTCCTCCTCGGCGCGCAGCATGCGGCTGTAGTGGCCGTCGCTGGCGGCGAGCTCGTCCGGGTGGCCGTGCTCGACGATGCGGCCGCCGTCCATGACCACGACGCGCTCGAAACGCCGGGTCTCGCCGACGTCGTGGGTCACGCACAGGAGCGTCGCGTCTCGCCAGTGTCGGCGGGCGCGCGCGAGGAGCTCGGTGCGCTGCGAGCGGGCCAGGCCGCGGAACGGCTCGTCCAGGATGGCCAGCCGCACTCCGCGCCGGAAGAGTCCCCGGCCGAGCCTCACCCGCTGCCCCTCGCCGCCCGACACCAGCCCGCCACCCTCGCCGAGCTCGGTCTGGAGGCCGTCGGGGAGCTTCTCCATGACGCCGACGAGGTCGGCCTGATCGATCACGCTGCCGATCTCCTGTGCCCGGCCCTCGTCCTCGCCGTAGGTCAG
>JBFGLX010000334.1:0-3850 GCA_041575955.1 Thermoanaerobaculia bacterium | reverse complement strand
TTGCGGTAGTCGTCGCGCGGCCGCCCGCGGCTGTCGACCACCACGACCCGCTCGCCATCCAGGCCCCGCAGCCGCCCCTCGAAGGCGCGCTCGACCCCCCTTCGGCCGGCCAGATCGCCGGGCTCGTAGCCCGAGTCCTCGGCCTCGAGGTCCTCCCGGGTCACCTCCCCCAGGTAGCCGAGCACGTGGGCGGTCAACGGGCCGTGGCGGTAGACCCGCAGGTGCCCGACCTCGATGTCGAACTCGGGGTGCTCCAGCCGCTCGGCCGAGAATCGGGCCACCTGCGACAGCGACAGGCTCTCGGCAATGAGGATCGGCGAAAAGAGCGACGACTCGTCGTAGCGAGCCATCGTCTCCTCGAGCTCCGCCCGTGACCGGCCCAGGATGCCGGCGGCGAAGTCGAGGCTGCCGGAGAGGTCGCCGGAAAGGCCGCGATCGAGCAGCAGGTCGTAGCTGGGGACGTTGTCGACCAGCAGCCGATGGTGTCGATCGAAGATCAGGCCGCGCGGTGCGTGGATCGGCACCTTGCTGAGCCGGTTGTTCTCGGCCAGCTCGCGGTAGTAGCTGCCCTGGACGACCTGCACGAACCAGTAGCTCGAGCCGATCAGAGCCAGCAGGATCAGGAAGGCGAGGCGCAGCCGCGGAATGCGCCGGAGGAGCTCTTCACGCTGTTCGCGGACTTCCATGCTCGGGCTCGATCTGCGGGTTCTCTACTTGAGCTTCGAAATTCGGCTGCGCTTCCAGGTCTCGATGCGGCTCATCGAGCTCCGCCGGATCACCACGACGAGCGCTCCGACGACCCCGGTGGCAGCCACCTTGAGCAGCGTCCAGGTCAGATCGGGTAGCGCCGGATCCGCCAGGAGCATCACCACCAGGCCCACCAGGATCGCCTGCTGGGCCGCCGCAGCAAGCGCGAACATGAGAAATACGCCGGGCGGCCGTCGAATGACCAGGCGCTGGGCCGCGTACGCGGTCCCGTAACCCACGATGGTATCAGCGAAACCGTGCAGGCCGTAGAGGCCGCCGGTCAGCCCGTCGGTCACCAGCCCGGCCACCAGGCCGACCGCCAGCCCGACGAAGAGGTCGCCCCGCAGGCCGTAGAAGACCACTACGACCAGAAACAGGTCGAGCAGGCGCGGCAGGTCCCCCGAGATCCGGGCGCCGACGAAATGCAGCGCGACCACCGCCACAAGAACCAGCAGGAACCTAGCCGCCGGCATCGGGATCGCTCTCCTTCACCTCATCCGGCACCGGCACCCGATCGAGAATGTAGACCTGATCGAGGACGCCGAAGTTCACCGCCGGGGTGAGCCGGATCTCGTGAAAGAGCTCGTCGCCGGGCTTGACCTCCACCACCGTGCCCACCGGCACCCCGCGCGGGTAGATGCCGTCGATGCCCGCGGTCACCACCAGGTCGCCGACCCGGACGTCGGCCTGCAGCGGCACGTAGGCGAAGTCGAGCGACCCCGGGCTGGAGCCGCGCACCACCCCTTGCCGGCGGGTCCGCTGCACCATGCCGCCGACGCTCGCGGCGCGGTCGGTGACCAGCTGCACCTTGGCATAGGGCGGCGCCGCCACCACGATCCGTCCGACCAGGCCGTCGGCCGACACCACCGCCTGGTTCCTGACCACCTGCGCCTCGCCGACGTAGAGCAGCAGGGTCTGCAGCCACGAGGCGTGATCGATGTAGACGATGTCGGCCACCCGCAGGCTGCCGCGCGGCGCCGCCGAATAGTCGAGGGCCCGCGCCAACCGCTCGAGCTCCTGCTCGACGCCCAGGGTCCCCACGCGCTCCTGGCGCAGCGTCTCGACCTCGGCCCGCAGCCGCGCGTTCTCCTCCTGCAGGGCGGCGCGCAGGCGCGCGCCCTCGGCGAGCGAGCGCACGAAGCCGGTGGTCGCGGCGACCGCGCGCGAGAAGGGCGCCACCGAGCGCACGAAGACGGCCTCGAGCCGGCTCGAGCCGGCGGCCGTCTGCGCCTGGGCGCTGAGCAAGATCAGCTGGAGCGCCAGGAGGCCGAGCAGGAGCCAGCGAGAGCGCCGTTCGGCCACCGAGCCCGGCATATTCCTCCTACCGGCCGCCTATCGGATCGAGACCTTGCGCAGCAGGTCGATGTCTTCGAGCACCTTGCCGGTGCCGAGCACCACCGACGACAGCGGATCCTCGGCCAGGACCACCGGCAGGCCGGTCTCGTTGCGCAGGCGCTGGTCGAGGCCGCGCAGCAGGGAGCCGCCGCCCGACAGCACGATGCCCTTGTCCATGATGTCGGCCGACAGCTCGGGCGGCGTGCGCTCGAGCGCCATGCGCACCGCCTCGACGATGGTGGTCACCGGCTCGGTCAGCGCCTCGCGGATCTCCTCGTCGCTGATGGTGAGCGTCTTCGGCACGCCCTCGACCAGGTCGCGCCCCTTGATCTCCATCTGAATCGGCTCCTTGAGCGGAAAGGCGGAGCCGACGTCCATCTTGATCTGCTCGGAGCTGCGCTCGCCGATCAGGAGGTTGTACTTGCGCTTCAGGTGCTGGATCACGGCGTCGTCCATCTCGTTGCCGGCGATGCGCACCGACCGGCTGTAGACGGTGCCCGCCAGGGAGATCACCGCCACGTCGGTGGTACCGCCGCCGATGTCGACGATCATGTTTCCGGACGGCTCGCTTATCGCCAGGCCGGCTCCGATCGCCGCCATCATCGCCTGCTCGACCAGGAAGACCTCGGACGCGCCGGCGCGCATCGCCGAGTCCTTCACCGCTCGTTTCTCCACCTGGGTGATCTCGGACGGCACGCCGATCACGATCCGTGGATGGACGTACATCTTGCGGCCGTGCGCCTTCTTGATGAAGTACTCGAGCATGCGCTCGGTGACCTCGAAGTCGGCGATGACGCCGTCCTTCATCGGCCGGATCGACTCGATGTTGCCCGGCGTCCGGCCGAGCATCTGCTTGGCCTCGGCGCCTACGGCCTCGATGCGGTTGGTCAGCTTGTTGATCACCACCACCGACGGCTCGCGCACCACGATGCCCTTGTTGCGGGCGTAGACCAGCGTATTGGCCGTGCCCAGATCGATGGCGAGGTCGTTGGAAAAGTAGCGGAGCAGGGAAGCGAATGGCATGAAATCAGAGGGCTCCAGGTATCCCCGCCGGCTGGCGGGAGGTGACTCGAAATCGATTGTAGAGGCTCCAGGGCCCCATCGCCCCGGAAGAGTCGAACGCTGCCACCCGCCAGACGAAGCTCCCCTCCCCTCTCAGCCCCACCCTCGCTCGCGGCTGCCTACGGTCTTCGACGTCAATCACGTTGTCGACGAACAACCGGTTGGTCGAAACCTGGAGAGCGTATCGCGAAGCGCCCTTCACCGGCTCCCACATCAGGGTCACGTCGGAGGTGGTGTCGATCGAGAGCTCCAGGTTGTCGCCCGGCTCGATTAGCGCCGGCGCCTCCGGCAGCTTCTGCGTCGCCGCCAGCTTGTCGCCTTCCTGGGTGACCTTTTCGAGCTCCTTGAGCTGGCGCGTCTCGCCGCTTTTCGAGGTCACGTCCACCTGGCCGCGAAAGGCCGCGATCTCGGTCACCCGGCGGTCGACGTCGTAGGCGAAGCTGGCGTCGGAGCGCTTGCTGACCTCGGCTTCGGAGTCGGGCATCTTGATCCGGCTCGCGCTCTGCGAGGTGCTCAAATTGACCCAGCCGGACTCGAGCTCGATCGTCTGCTCGCGCTGCGAGCTGGTCGCCGACCGGCTCGAAGAGACCAGGATCACGGTGTCGGGGCGAACGGTGAAGAGCGCGCCGTCGGCGGTCATCACCTGGGCCGAGCCGTTCCTCGCGGTCTTGATGTAGTCGCCCTCGTAGAGCGCGGTCAGGCTCCG
>JBFGLX010000333.1:0-3855 GCA_041575955.1 Thermoanaerobaculia bacterium | reverse complement strand
GGTCGCCGACCGGCTCGAAGAGACCAGGATCACGGTGTCGGGGCGAACGGTGAAGAGCGCGCCGTCGGCGGTCATCACCTGGGCCGAGCCGTTCCTCGCGGTCTTGATGTAGTCGCCCTCGTAGAGCGCGGTCAGGCTCCGTGCCTGGGTCCATTCGCCCCGCTCCCCGCGTCGGAACTCCACCTGGCCGTGGACGTCGGTGAACTGGGCCTCGCCGCCGGTGCGCTTGAGCAGGCCCTCGTGGATGGAGAGCAGCAGGGCGCGGCTGCGCTCGGCGCTCTTCAGCGCCTCTTCGATCGCGCCCTCCTCGATGTGGGAGCGCGCCTGCTCGAGGCTCGAGCGGGCGTTGGTCCACTCGGTTCGAAAGCTGAACAGGTCGTCCTCGCCCTTCAGCCGCTCCATCAGGTTGCGCGACTCGTCCATCGCCGTCTCGACCTGCTTGGTGACGAAATGGCGGCGCAGCGTGCCGTAACCGAGCACGCCCCCGACGCCGACCACCGCCGTGACCAGCAGAAAGGTCCACAGGCGGGCCGTCTCGACCGAGATCTTGTACCAGTACTTGCTTCCCGAACTTGAGGACGTGGGGGCCATGAGCGCTTCCGTTTTTCGAGCAGGCGAATATAGCACAAACTTTTTAGTTATCGTGGTTTGCGCGCGAACGGCGACGCCCGGTCGCGGTCCGGCGAAGGTGTCGGGCGGCCCTCCTCGGCGGGCAGCGGGGCGGGATTCCTGGTAGAGTCTCCGGTCGCTTCCGGCGTCATCCGGCGTCGGCGCACCAGGGGGTACTCATGCTGAAGGTCTTTCGCGACAACCTCAAATACCTGAGCTGGGTCCTGTGGCTCGTGATCCTGGTCTTCGTGGTGTTCCTGTTCACCGATTTCGGCTCGATCAACCCGACCGGCGGCAGCCTCAGCGCGGCGGCCGCGCGGGTGGGCAACTACGAGATCAGCTACGCCGAGTTCGAGCAGGCCTACCGCCAGCAAGAGGCCCGGCTCGAGCAGCTCTACGGCCAGCGCCTCGACTCCGACACCGCCCGCCAGCTCGGGCTCCACCGGCAGGTCATGGAGTTCCTGGTCGCCGAGAAGATCCTGCAGGCGGAGGGCGAGCGGATGGGCATCCGGGTCTCGGACGACGAGGTCCGCGAGGCGATACTCGACTACCCGGTGTTCCGGAACGAGCAGGGTGGCTTCGTCGGCGAGGAGAGCTACCGCAAGATCCTGAGCAACGCCCGCATGACGCCGGACTCGTTCGAGAGCGCGGTGCGCCAGGAGATCCTCACCGATCGGGTCCGCAACATCCTGAATCAAAACGTCTTCGTCTCGGACGCCGAGGTCGAGAAGGCCTACCGCGACCGCGTCGAGCGCGCCAAGATCCGGTTTGTCCGCCTGCCGGCGGGCCAGTTCGCCGACCAGGTGACCCTGGACGACGCCGAGGTCGCCGCCTACTTCGCGGACCGGCAGCAGGATTTCGAGATCCCCGAGCGCCGGTCGGTCGATTACCTGATGATCGATCGCGGGCAGCTGCAGGTCGAGGTCGAGATCACCGACGCCGAGGTCGCCGCCTACTACCGGGAGAATGAGGCCGACTACGCGCGCGAGGAGCAGGTGCGGGCGCGGCACATCCTGGTGAGGACCGGCGACGAACGGTCGGTGGCGGAGGCCAGCGCGCTGATCGAGCAGGTGCGGAAGCGGATCGCCGGTGGCGCGGACTTCGCCGCCGTGGCGGCCGAGCTGTCCGAGGACCCCGGCTCCAAGGACCGGGGCGGCGACCTCGGCTCCTTCGGCCGCGGCCAGATGGTGCCACCCTTCGAGGAGGCGGCCTTCGGCGCCGCCCCGGGCGAGCTGGTCGGGCCGGTCGAGACCGACTTCGGGGTCCACCTGATCGACGTGTTGGGCAAGAGCGAAGGCGGTCAGCAGCCGCTCGCGGAGGTGGCGGCCAGCATCCGCAACCGGCTCGCCGCCGAGCGCGCCCGGACGCTGGCCCAGACCAAGGCGGCCGAGCTGACCGAGCGCATCGAGCGCGAGGATCTCGACGACCCGGAGGCGCTGCGGGCGCTTGCCGACCAGGAGACCGGCGTCACCTTCCTGACCACCGAGCCGTTCGGAGAGAGCGACCCGGTCGCCGGCATCGGCCCCGCCGCCGCCTTCACCGCCGCGGCCTTCGACGCCGAGACCGGCGAGATCGTCGGCCCGATCCAGATTCCGCGCGGCTGGGCCATCCTGCGGGTGAGCGAGGTCCGGGAAGCGCACCTGCCCGAGCTGTCCGAGGTCGAAGCCGACGTGCGCTCGGCGCTCCGTGAGCGCAAGCAGCGACAGCTCGCGCGGGCGACGCTCGACGAAGCCCGCGAGCGGCTCGCCGCGGGCGCCACGACCCTGGACCAGCTGGCCGAGAAGCTCGGCGTGGCGATCGAGGAGAGCCCCGAGTTCGGGCGTACCGACCCGATTGGCTCGCTGGGGATCAACGAGGCGATCGCGCGCGCGGCCCTGGCGCTCGACGAGGGCGCCGTGGGCGGCCCGATCGGCGACGCCGGCGGCGCGGTGCTGTTCGAGGTCGTCGAGCGCCAGCGCTTCGATCCGTCGACCTTCGCCCGGGAGAAGGACTCGACCCGCGCCGAGCTGGCGAGCCAGCGCGCCAACGAGATGCTGAGCGCCCTGGTCGCCGCGCGGCGCGACGAGATGGGCGTCGACTACGACCCCACCTTCTTCGAGAACTTCGAGCTCTCGCGCAGCTAGCTGTCTACATAGCCCCACCTCGAAAGCGAATGGGTCGAGTCGTCAGCGCAGCGGATACCGGGAGGGGGCGTCCCTCTCCCCCCGTGAGGGGATGGAGAGGGATCGAGGGAGAGGGGGGAGAGCCAGTCGAGTGATCGGCTATCTCCAGGGCCGCCTGTTCGAGAGCTCGCCGGAGAAGATCCTGCTCGACGTCCAGGGCGTCGGCTACGAGGTCCCGATCCCGCTCTCCACCTACACCCAGATCAAGCGCAGAACGGGGGAAGGCTCGGTCGGCCTCTACATCCACACGCACCTACGGGAGGGGGCGCTCGAGCTCTTCGGCTTCTACACCGTGCGCGAGAAGCTCCTGTTCGAGAAGCTGATCGCCGTCGGCGGCATCGGCCCGAAGCTGGCGCGGGTGATCCTCTCGGGCATGGCGCCCGAAGACCTGCTCGCCTCGCTCGCCTCCGGGGACCTGGTCCGGCTCTCCACCATCCCGGGCGTCGGCAAGAAGACCGCCGAGCGGATGGTGCTGGAGCTCAAGGACAAGATCCACGAGCTGATGGCGGACCTGCCCGAGCGCGCGGCGGCGAGCCCGGGCGACGACCTGGTGCTGGCGCTCGTCAACCTCGGCTACAAGACAGCCGAGGCCGAGCGGGCGGTTTCGAAGGCCAGGGAGGGCGCGCCCGACGCGGACTTCGAGAAGCTTCTGCGGGCGAGCCTCAAGGTGCTGTCGCGGGCGTAGACACGCCGGGCGGCGGATACAATCCTGCCGATGCCGAAAGACGGCTCCCTGCTCTCCCGCGCGGCCGACAGCGAGGACCGCGGCGTCGAGGCTTCGCTCAGGCCGCGCGATCTCAACGAGTTCGTCGGCCAGACCAAGCTGGTCGAGAAGCTGCGCGTCTTCATGCAGGCGGCCCGGGAGCGCGCCGAGAGCCTCGACCACGTGCTCCTGTTCGGTCCGCCGGGCCTCGGCAAGACGTCGCTCGCGCACATCATCTCGAACGAGATGGGGGCGCCGCTCAGGACGACCTCGGGGCCGGTGCTGGAGCGGGCGGGCGACCTGGCCGCGGTGCTGACCAACCTGGAGCCGGGCAGCGTCCTGTTCATCGACGAGATCCACAGGCTCGGGCCGACGGTCGAG
>JBFGLX010000332.1:0-3911 GCA_041575955.1 Thermoanaerobaculia bacterium | reverse complement strand
GGAAGTCGAACTCGACATCTACAGCGGGCTTCCCAACCCGCGTTGGCGCCTCAGCGAGGCAGGGAGCAGCGACCTCCTGTAACGGCTCGCTGGGGTCGCAAACAGCATCGTAGGATGAAAGCCATGGCAGACGAACGACTGCCCTGCCTGGAACTGCTGGCCTCGACGCCCGAGATCTTGCGCGGCCTGATGTCGGACCTGACCGAAGAGGACGCCCGCTGGAAGCCGGCGGAGGACCGGTTCTCCATCGCGGAAGTGCTGGCGCACCTCTCCCATTCCGAGGGTCACTGCTACCGCATGCGGCTGGATCGTTTCCTGAGCGAGGAGCGTCCGGAGTTCGAGCCCGACGACGCGCAGATGTACCTCGATCTATACCGCGACGCGGATCCCGAGGACGCCTTCGACCAGTTCGAGGAGCAGCGCGAGGACAACGTCGAGTACCTGCGCGAGCTGCCGGTGGCGGCGGCGGAACGCAGGGCGATCCACAAGGAGTACGGCGAGATCACGCTTTCGCAGATGTTGCACGAGTGGGCTCTGCACGACCTGGGTCACATCCGGCAGATCGCGGAGCTGGTGCGCGCGCGGAGGTACCTGGAGGGCGCCGGACCGATGGGAAGCGAATATCAGCTGAGACCGTGACCACACAGGGGCGGTAGCGAGAGAGCTGCTCGCGACCCATAGCGACTCGACGGGGACGTGAACCAGCCGAGCTAGAATCGCCGCCAACCGCCGAACGAAGGAGGGTTCCGTCATGACGAACGAGGGCTTGCGCAAGGCGCTCTGGTGGGTCTGTCTGGTCGCGGCGCCTCTGGTTCTCTTCGCCATCGAGCTCTACCACCCCGCGGGGTTCACCCGCGATCCGCAGAAGAGCTACGCCGGCGAGGAGTGCGTGCCGCCGGGGATGTTCGCCTACCTTTCGGAGCCGCAGCCCTACAACCCCTGCTTCAAGGCCCTCGCCTACCCCGGGCCGTCGTGGTGGTTCGCGCTGCACATGATCCAGACGCCGATGGTGGCGCTCGTGGCGATCGGGCTTTGGCTCTTCGCCGGGCGGCTGACGCAGCAGGACCGCTCCGCCGCGGTGGGCTTGGGGTGGCTCTCCCGCGTGGCGACCTTCGTCTTCCTCGTCTATTACACGTCTTTGGACTCGATCGGCGGGAGCGGCCTCGGGCGGACGATCCTGAACACCCAGGCCCTTCGAGACCACCACGACCTGTCCCCCGAGCAGGTCGCGGGGGTCGCCCGGGTGCTGGACACCACCTGGGTCGACCCGTGGGTGGGCGGCGTCGGATCGTTCATCAGCCTGACCGGCTCGTGGGCCGTGTTCGCCTCGATCGTCCTCCTGGTGGTCGCCCTCTTGGTGGCGAAGAAGGCTCCCTGGCCGGTGCTCGCGCTGCTCCTGGTCTTCGGCTGGGAGCTCCAGCTCAGCCACACCAACCCCCACGGGCCGATCGCCTTCGCTGCGCTGATCGCCGCGGCGGTCTGGACCTGGGTGTCCGATCGACGATCCGCAGCGGCACGCTGAGCAGCTCAGCGCGACCGGCAAGGGTCCTCCGTGACCAGCGCTCGGCCGGGCAGCCAACTGGCCGATCGGGCGTACCTCGTATAGTCTGAAGAGTGCGCTTCGAAGCGCCCCGAGCCCATGTCGAAGACCACCAAATCCCTCCTCTGGCTCGCCGTCGGCGTGGTCGTCATAGGCGGCCTGCTCCTGCCCCGGCTCGGCCTGCTCGGGGCCGCGGCGCCGGCCACGGTCGAGGCGCCCGTCGAGGCCCTCGAGGTCGAGGTCCGGGTGGTCACGCCGCGCCGGCTGGTCGAGAGCTTCGCCACCGTCGGCACCCTCCAGGCCGACGAGCAGATCGAGATCACCAGCGAGATCTCCGGCATCCTCGCCGAGATCCTCTTCGACGAGGGCAGCCGCGTCCGGCGCGGCCAGGTACTCGCCCGGATCGCCGACGCCGAGTACGTCGCCGAGCGCGACCGGGCGCGGCACCGCGTGGAGTTGGCGCGCCTGCGCGAGGCGCGGCAGCAGGATCTCCTCGACCAGGGGCTGACCAGCCAGGAGGACTACGACCTGACGCTCAGCCAGCTCAACGTCCTCGAGGCCGAGCTGCGGCTCGCCGAGGTCGAGCTCGCCAAGACCGAGCTCGAAGCACCCTTCGACGGCGTCGTCGGCCTGCGCGCGGTGAGCCGCGGCGCGGCGCTCACGCCCCAGACCCGGATCGCCACGCTCCAGAGGCTCGACCCGATCAAGGTCGAGTTCACCGTGCCCGAGATCTACGCCGGCCGCGTGCGCGCGGGCGAGACGGTGCGCTTCCGGGTCAAGTCGAGCGACCGCGAGCACCAGGCCGCGATCTACGCGCTCGAGCCGACCGTCGACCGGGAGACGCGCTCGCTCAGGGCGCGGGCGCGCTCGGCCAACCCCGGCGGCGAGCTCCTGCCGGGAGTGTTCGCCGACGTCGAGCTGCCGGTACGCGAGATCGAAGGGGCGCTGACCGTACCGGCGCTGGCGGTGATCCCCGAGCTCGGCAGCAAGAAGGTCTTCGTGGTCGAGGACGGCGTCGCGGCGGCGCGCCTGGTCGAGACCGGCGTGCGTACCGAGAGCGAGGTCGAGATCACCCGCGGCCTCGAGCCCGGTGACCGGGTGATCGTCTCCGCCATCCAGCAGCTCAGCTCGGGGCTGCCGGTCCGGGAGAAGAGCGGTCCTTGAGCCTCTATTCGCTGTCGATCCGGCGCCCGGTGCTGGCGATCGTCATGTCGCTGGCGATCCTGCTGTTCGGCGCGCTCGGCTTTCGGAACCTCGGCGTGCGCGAGTTCCCTTCGGTCGACGCGCCCTTGATCACCGTGGTCACCGACTACCGGGGGGCGAGCGCCGAGGTCATCGAGTCGCAGATCACCGAGCCGCTCGAGGAGTCGATCAACGGCATCGACGGCATCCGCACCCTGACCTCGGTGAGCCGCGAGGGGCGCAGCACCATCCAGGTGGAGTTCGATCTGACCGCCGACCTCGAGCGCGCCGCCAACGACGTGCGCGACCGCGTCTTCCGGGCGCAGCGCAACCTGCCCCCCGACGTCGACCCGCCCTCGATCTCCAAGGCCGACGCCGACGCCAGCCCGGTGGTGGCGCTCGCCATCGGCAGCGACCAGCGCAATCTGCTCGAGCTCACCCGCTTCGCCGACGACGTCTTCGTCGAGCGGCTGCAGACCATCCCCGGGGTCAGCCGGGTGGACATCTGGGGCAGCCAGACCCACGCCATGCGGCTCTGGCTCGACCCGCAGAAGCTGGCCTCCTACCGGCTATCGCCGACCGAAGTTCGGGATGCCGTGCGGCGCGAGAACGTCGAGCTGCCGGCCGGCCGCATCGAAGGCCGCGACGTCGAGCTGACCGTGCGCACCATGAGCCGACTGTCGACCCCCGAGGAGTTCAACAACCTGATCCTCAAGCAGGACGCCGGCGGCGTCGTGCGCCTGCGCGACGTCGGCTACGCCGAGCTCGGTCCGCAGAACCTGCGCACCATCCTGCGCCGCAACGGCGTGCCGATGGTGGCGCTGGCGATCCGGCCGCAGCCGGGCTCGAACTACGTCGAGATCGTCGACGAGGTGCGCCGCCGGGTGGCGACCATCGAGCGCAACCTGCCGCCCGACGTCGAGCTCAGCTACGCGTTCGACAGCTCGGTCTACATCCGGCGCTCGATCGCCGAGGTCCAGCAGACCATCTTCCTGGCGCTGGCGCTCGTGGTCGGGGTGATCTTCTTCTTCCTGCGCGACTGGCGGACGACCCTCATCCCGGTGCTGGCGATTCCGGTGTCGCTGGTCGGCGCCTTCTTCATCATGGACGCCGCCGGCTTCTCGATCAACGTCCTGACGCTGCTCGCCCTGGTGCTGGCGATCGGCCTGGTGGTCGACGACGCCATCGT
>JBFGLX010000331.1:0-3926 GCA_041575955.1 Thermoanaerobaculia bacterium | reverse complement strand
GCCCATCAGGATCGAGAAGAAGAGCACCCCGAGGTAGTTCTCCTGCTGCACCGCGAGCGCCAGGTTGCGGGGCACCAGCTGGGTCAGATAGGCGAAGAATCCCCGCTCAGAGGCCTGCTCCTTCGGCGCGCCGCCGCCCGACTCCTCGCCGAACGAGTCGCCGCCGCGGCCGGTGAAGAGCTCGGCGAACGCCTCGCCCTCGCCGGCCTGCTCGGAGCCGTCGCCGACGCCGGCCGAGCTGGAGGTGGATTCGGTGGCCAGGAGCAGATTGCCCAGCGCCTCCGACTCGCGCAGGTCCGAGCCGATGCCGGTGAGCCAGCCGACGCCGGTGCCGATCGAGGCCGCCAGCACCAGGCCGGTGACGAACACGGCGACGATCTGCAGCAGGCGCTTGCCGAGCTTGTGCCGGGCGACGATCTGGCCCAGGCTGGAGATGATGGCGGTGAACAGCAGCGGGATGATGCACATCACCAGCAGGTTCAGGTAGAGGCGGCCGAAGGGCCGTAGGGCGACGCCGACCGCGGGACTGAAGTGACCGATCGAGACGCCGATCAGCACCGCCACCACGATCACCGCCGGGTGGCGGATGAGCTCGAAGCCGCGCTCCTTCTTCTTGCTCAGAGACCGCCCCCGGTCTTGACCGCGGCGCGCAGCGAGGTGAACCACTTGCGGTAGAGGGCGTCGGCCCAGCCGTCGTCGCGGATGGAGTCGAGGTAGAGATTGAGCCAGGCCAGCAGGTGGGTGTCCGCCCAGTTGACCGCGAGGGCGAGCGAGTCCCGGCGGTCGTGGGCGATGAACGCGCGCACGCGAATCAGCAGCTGCGGGTTCTCCTGGCGCCAGGTGTTGGCTCGCGCGCTGTCGACGAAGGCGGCGTCCAGCCGGCCGCCGACGACGTCGTCCATCATGCTGTCGAAGTCGTCGTAGGGCGCGATCTGGGCGGAGGGGAACTCGTGGCCGGCGTAGCCGATGTAGGAGCTGCCGGCGAGCGCGCCGATGCGGGCGCCCGCGCGGTTGAGGAACTCGAACGGGTCCTCCTGCTTGGGCGCCGAGAGCCGGTTGACGAGCAGGGTCTGGTAGACGGTCATGTACGGCTTGCTGAACCGGACGCGCTGGGCGCGGTCGAGCGTGATGCTGAGCTTCGAGAGGCCGACGTCGGCCGCGCCGGTGGCGACCAGGTCGACCACGTGGTTGAAGCTCCGAGCGGGCACCATCCGGTAGCGGACGCCGAGGCGCTTGGCGATGTCGTGCGCCAGGTCGACGTCGAAGCCCACCCACACCCGCGTGTCCGAGCGGATGCCGCCGCCCTGGCGGGTGAAGAACGGCGGCCGCTCGCCGCCGTAGCGAGCGACCCGCAGCTGACCGCTCGAGCAGATGCGGTGGAGATCCGCCGGAGCGAGGCGATCGCACGGCGAGGGCGACTCGGCAGCCTGTTCGTCCCCGCGCGCCGGGCCGGGGACCAGCAGGGCCCAAACGAGGAGCATCGGAGCGCAACTGGAAGCGAACAGTCTCGACATCACCTGGTCCGACGGCGGTACCGGACCGGTCTCCAGATCCGGCCGGCTCGCCCGAACTTCATTGCGGCGCTTGGCCCCGACAGTCTAGCAGGGAGCCGGTCCGGCAGCGGCCTGCCGAGGTGGTATCTTCTGGACCTGATGAAAGACCGCTTTTCCACCATGAAAACCCTGGCGGTCGGCGACCGCCGGTTCCGGATCGCCCACCTGCCGAGCCTCGAGAGCTCCGGCTTCGACGTCGCGCGCCTGCCGTTCAGCATGCGCATCTTGCTCGAGAACCTGCTGCGCCGCGAGGACGGCGGGGTGGTGAGCGCGAGCGACGTCGAGGCGGTGGCGCGCTGGGAGCCGAAGGCCCAGCCGTCGGTCGAGATCGCGTTCGCGCCGGCGCGGGTGCTGCTGCAGGACTTCACCGGCGTGCCGGCGGTGGTCGACCTGGCGGCGATGCGCGACGCGATGGTCGCCATGCGCGGCGACGCCACCAAGATCAATCCCCTGCAGCCGGTCGAGCTGGTCATCGACCACTCGGTGCAGGTCGACGAGTACGGCACCGCGGCGGCCTTCCTGATCAACAAGGAGCGCGAGTTCGAGCGCAACCGCGAGCGCTACGGGTTTCTCAAGTGGGGCCAGGGCGCCTTCGACAACTTCAAGGTCGTGCCGCCGGGCACCGGCATCGTCCACCAGGTGAACCTCGAGTACCTGGGCCGGGTGGTGATGACCGGCGCCGGCGAGACCCCGCTCGCCTATCCCGACACCCTGGTCGGCACCGACTCGCACACCACCATGATCAACGGCCTGGGCATCCTCGGCTGGGGCGTCGGCGGCATCGAGGCCGAGGCCGCGATGCTCGGCCAGCCGATCTCGATGCTGGTGCCCCAGGTGGTCGGCTTCCGCCTGGTCGGCGAGCTGGCCGAGGGGGCGACCGCGACCGACCTCGTGCTGGTGGTCACCCAGATGCTGCGCGAGCGGGGGGTGGTCGGCAAGTTCGTCGAGTACTACGGTCCGGGGCTCGCCGCCCTGCCGCTGGCCGACCGCGCGACCCTGGCCAACATGTCGCCCGAGTACGGCGCCACCTGCGGCATCTTCCCGGTCGACCGGGTGTCTCTCGACTACCTGACGTTCACCGGCAGGCCGCCCGAGCTGGTGGCGCTGGTCGAGGCCTACATGAAGGAGCAGGGCCTCTTCCACACCGCCGACACTCCGGAGCCGATCTACTCCGACAGCCTCGAGCTCGATCTGTCGACGGTCGAGCCGAGCCTGGCGGGGCCGAAGCGGCCTCAGGATCGGATCAAGCTCGGCGACGTGAAGAGCACATTCCTGTCCCAGCTCGAGAGTCTCAAGGCGCCGGGCGGCGGCGCCGCCCAGCAGCCGCGCCTGACCACGGTCGGCAAGTGGGAGAGCGAAGGGGGCACCGCGGTGAAGGACGCGGTCGAGGTCGATCCCGAGACCGACGGCGTGCCGTGCACCTGGCGCGACAAGGAGTTTCTGCTTCGCGACGGCTCGGTGGTGATCGCCGCGATCACCAGCTGCACCAACACCTCGAACCCGTCGGTGATGGTCGGCGCCGGCCTCTTGGCCAGGAAGGCGGTCGAGCGCGGCCTGAAGTCGAAGCCGTGGGTCAAGACCAGCCTGGCGCCGGGCTCCAAAGTGGTCACCGACTACCTGGCGAAAGCGGGCCTGACCGAGGATCTCGAGAAGCTCGGCTTTTTTCTGGTCGGCTACGGCTGTACGACCTGCATCGGCAACAGCGGGCCGCTGCCGGGGCCGATCTCGGCTGCCATCGAGAAGGGCGGCCTGGTGGCCGCCTCGGTGCTCTCCGGCAACCGCAACTTCGAAGGCCGGATCAGCCCGGACGTGCGCGCCAACTTCCTGGCCTCGCCGCCCCTGGTCGTCGCCTACGCCCTGGCCGGGCGGATCGACGTCGATCTCTACAACGAGCCCCTGGGCGAGGACCGCGACGGCGAGCCGGTGTTTCTCAAGGACGTCTGGCCGAGCCGGGCGGAGATCGACGCGACCGTGCGCCAGGCGGTCCAGTCGCAGATGTTCGTCAAGCAGTACAGCGAGGTCTACACCGGAGACGAGCAGTGGCGCGAGATGCCGGTCCCCCAAGGCGACACCTACGCCTGGGCCGAGGACTCGACCTACGTCAAGCTGCCGCCCTACTTCGTGGACCTGCCGCTCGAGCCCGCCCCGGTGAGCGACCTCGCCGGCGCCCGGGTACTCTGCCTGGTCGGCGATTCGATCACCACCGACCACATCTCGCCGGCGGGGGCGATCAAGGCCGACAGCCCGGCCGGCAAGTACCTGGTCGAGCACGGGGTGGCGCCCAAGGACTTCAACTCCTACGGCTCGCGGCGCGGCAATCACGAGGTGATGATGCGCGGGACGTTCGCCAACGTCCGCTTCCGCAACCGGCTG
>JBFGLX010000330.1:0-3962 GCA_041575955.1 Thermoanaerobaculia bacterium | reverse complement strand
GTTCGAGCGCGCGGCCCGCGCCGCGAGGAGGGTAGAGATGGCGACAAAGACCGACCGCGTGCGCTTCGAGGGGGCGCTCGGGGAGCGCCTGGCGGCCCGGCTGGAGCTGCCCGACGGCGAGCCGCGGGCCTTCGCCCTGTTCGCTCACTGCTTCACCTGCTCGAAGGACCTGAAGGCCGTGGTGCGGATCAGCCGCGCCCTGGCGGAGCGCGGGATCGGCGTGTTCCGCTTCGATTTCACCGGCCTGGGCGAGAGCGAGGGGGACTTCGCGGACACCGACTTCTCCTCGAACCTAGAGGACCTGGTCGCCGCCGCGAGCTACCTCGGGGAGCGCTGGGGGGGACCCGAGATCCTCGTCGGCCACAGCCTCGGCGGCGTCGCGGTGCTGGCGGCGGCGAAGCGGGTTCCCTCCGCGCGGCTGGTGGCGACGATCGGCGCGCCGAGCGACACCGACCACCTGCGCCGGACCCTGCTCGAGCGCGCCCCGGAGCTCGCCGACGCGCCCGGCAGCGCCGAGGCCGAGATCGACCTCGCCGGCCGCCGCATCCGGGTGCGGCGCCAGCTCCTCGACGACCTGGCGCGCCAGAACGTGGAGGACGCGATCGGGGAGCTCGGCCTGCCGCTGCTCATCTTCCACTCGCCGGTCGACCAGGTGGTCGGCATCGACCACGCGCGGCGCATCTACCAGGCGGCGAAGCATCCCAAGAGCTTCGTCTCGCTCGACGGCGCCGACCACCTGCTGCTCGACCGTCCCGCCGACGCGCGCTTCGTCGGCGAGGTGCTCTCCGCCTGGGCGAGCCGCTTCGTGGACGCCGGCGAGGTCGGGGAGCGGGCCGAGGACGAGGCGGCTGGCCGCCCCGGCGAGGTCGTCGTCACCGGCGGTGCCAGCGGCTTCGCCAACCGGATCGCGAGCGGCCGCCACCGGCTGCGCGCCGACGAGCCCGCCTCGCTCGGCGGCACCGACACCGGCCCCAGCCCCTACGAGCTGCTGCTGGCGGCGCTCGGCGCCTGCAAGTCGATGACGCTCCGAATGTACGCCGACCGCAAGGGCTGGCCGCTCGAGGGCGTCGAGGTGCGCCTCGCGCACTCGAAGGTGCACGCGAAAGACTGCGCCGAGTGCGAGACGAAGGAGGGCAAGATCGACCGCATCGAGGTCGGGATCGAGGTCGAGGGCCCGCTCGACGAGGAGCAGCGCCGGCGGCTGCTCGAGATCGCCGACCGCTGTCCCGTGCACCGCACCCTGGTCTCCGAGATCGAGATCCTGAGCCGGTAGGCCGACGTGGCGAGCGATCCCTCCGAAGAGCCGCGCATCCTCGGCCGGGCCGAGCACGGCCTGTCGCGCAAGAACGTCCACGAGGACGCGCTCAAGGTCCTCTACCGGCTCCACCGGTCGGGCTTTGCCGGCTACCTCTGCGGCGGCGCCGTGCGCGATCTGCTGCTCGGCCGCACCCCCAAGGACTACGACATCGCGACGAACGCGCGGCCGCAGCAGGTTCGGAGGCTGTTCCGCAACTCGCGGATCATCGGCCGCCGCTTCCGGCTGGTGCACGTCTTCTTCAAGGACGGCAACATCGAGGTCGCGACCTTCCGCCGCGATCCCGACCCCCAGGCCCAGGCCAGCGCCCCCGGCGAGCTGCTGATCACGGACGACAACGTCTTCGGCACCCCGCGCGAGGACGCGTTCCGGCGCGACTTCACCGTCAACGCGCTCTTCTACAACATCGCCGACTACAGCGTCATCGACTACGTCGGCGGCGTCGACGACCTCGAGCACCGGCTGATCCGCGCGATCGGCGAACCCGAGATCCGGTTCCAGGAGGACCCGGTGCGGATGACCCGGGCCTGCGAGCTGGCCGGGCGCCTGGGCTTCTCGATCGAGGCGGGCACCCAGCGCGGGATCTGGACCCAGCGCGGCGAGCTCGTCAAGGCCTCGACCGCGCGGCTGACCGAGGAGGTCCTGCAGCTCCTGCGCTGCGGCCACGCCGGACGCGCGCTGCAGTGGATGCTCGACCTCGGGCTGCTCGACGACCTGCTGCCCGAGGTCTTCGCCATGGTCGACGCCGACGAGCGCGGCCTCGGCGAGTTCGGCGCCATCCTGCCGATCCTCGACGGGATGGTGGACCGGGGGCGCGACCTGTCGGAGATCGGGCTGCTCTCGATCCTGCTGCTGCCCACCGTCCTGCTCCGCCGGCTCGACGAGGAGCGGCGGCGCGGCGCCCCGGTCGACCGCGAGACCCTGCGCTCGCTGGCCGAAGAGGCGATCGCCCCGTTCTTCGCCCGCTTCACGCTCTCGAAGCTCAAGGCCGAGCAGGTGGTGCACACGCTGATGGCGTTCGTACGCCTCGGCGAGACCGGCTGGGAGCCGGCGGAGCGGATGCGCTTCGCCCGCAAGCCCTGGTTCGACGACGCCCTGCTTCTCTTCGAGGTCCTCGCCGAGGCCACCGGTGAGGGGCGCGAGGAGCTCGCCACCTGGCAGCGGGTCGTCGAGCGCCGCCCCGAGCGCCGGCGGCCCGAGCGCGGCCGGGCGCGGCGGCGACCGCGCCGCCGTCGCCGCCGGCGTCGCCGCTGAGCCCGATTTTCAGTATCATCCGGGAAGGGTCGCTTCGCCCGCCGGGTGGCGGCCGCGGGGGCGGGCGTGGACCGGTAGACCCGATCGTCCTCGCAAGGCTGTAGTCGAAAGGTGGACAGATGTCCGGAATCCTGAGCTTCTACCGGTCGGCGGTGGGCAAGAAGGCGGTCATGGCCGCCACCGGCCTGCTGCTCTTCGGCTTCGTGGTCGGCCACATGCTGGGCAACCTGAAGCTCTATCAGGACCCGGAGAAGATCAACCACTACGCTGAGTGGCTGCGCGAGGTGGGCACGCCGGCGCTGCCCCCCTCCGGCTTCCTGTGGATCGCGCGGATCGTGCTGCTGGCGGCGGTGGCGCTCCACATCCACGCCGCCTGGCGGCTCACCCTGATGAACCGCCGGGCGCGCCCGGTCGCCTACAAGAAGCGTGCGGTGGTGCAGGCCGACTACGCCACCCGCACCCTGCGCTGGGGCGGCGTCATCATCGCGCTCTTCGTCGCCTACCACCTGGCGCACTTCACCTGGGGCTGGGCCTGGGCGCACCCCGACTTCCGGCCGGGGGACGTCCACCACAACGTGGTCTCCGGCTTCCGCGTCTGGTGGGTGAGCGGCTTCTACGTCCTCGCCCAGGTGGCGCTCGGCTTTCACCTCTACCACGGGCTCTGGAGCATGTTCCAGTCGCTGGGCTGGGGGGAGCCGGAAGGCCGGGACTGGCGGCGGTCCTTCGCCCGCGCTTTCGCGTGGGTGATCACGGTGGGCAATCTCTCGTTTCCGCTCTCGGTGCTCGCCGGGCTGATCGGCTAGGCGAGGAGGTACGGCATGGCACTCGACAGCAAGGTTCCCTCGGGCCCGCTGGCGGACAAGTGGGACCGGCACCGCTTCGAGCTGAAGCTGGTCAATCCCGCGAACAAGCGGCGCTTCGAGGTGCTGGTCGTGGGCTCGGGCCTGGCCGGAGGCTCGGCGGCGGCGTCGCTGGCGGAGCTGGGCTACAACGTCACCTGCTTCTGCTACCAGGACAGCGCCCGGCGCGCCCATTCGATCGCCGCTCAGGGCGGCATCAACGCGGCCAAGAACTACCAGAACGACGGCGACAGCATCTGGCGGTTGTTCTACGACACGGTCAAGGGAGGCGACTTCCGCTCCCGCGAGGCCAACGTCTACCGGCTGGCGCAGGTGAGCGTCAACATCATCGACCAGTGCGTCGCCCAGGGGGTGCCGTTCGCGCGCGAGTACGGCGGCCAGCTCGCGAACCGATCCTTCGGCGGCGCCCAGGTCTCGCGCACCTTCTACGCCCGCGGCCAGACCGGCCAGCAGCTGATGCTCGGCACCTACCAGGCCCTGTCGCGCCAGATCGGGGCGGGCAAGGTCGAGATGCTGCCGCGCACCGAGATGCT
>JBFGLX010000329.1:0-3962 GCA_041575955.1 Thermoanaerobaculia bacterium | reverse complement strand
GTTGGCAGGTCCCCCAGACGGGGCATAAAGCGCAGCGCCCCCGTCCAGCCACCTCAAGCGGAGACTTGCCAGGCCCTGTCGCCTGGCAAGGCTCTCTCGCGATCCGGTTTCAGAAGGGGCGCGAGCCAGCCCCGGACGGGGGACCTGCCAGCCCCCAACCTCCGCCCCTGGCTCTCGATGCCGCGGGCACCCGGCTCCACTACCCCCCAGGTCGGAGCGCGCCTGCCACCGACGCCCCCACCAAGCTCAGCCGCAGCCGCCCGAGCGCCTGGTGGAAGAGCAGCTCGACCGGCAGCGCCGCCTCGTCGTCGGTGAGCCAGAGCTCGGCGCGCGACTTCCAGTAGCGCTGCTGCGGCTCCTTGAGGCCGTGGATCTTGAGGTGCCGCACGGTCACCGCGCGACCGTCGTACTCCAGCCGCTCGAACCCGACCATGGTGATGGCCACCGGATAGAGCTTGCCGCCCGACCAGATCGTCCGGCGCTCGGACTCGGCCGGCGGCGCGAAGCGCATCAGCTGCAGGCCCGAGAGCACGTCGAGCACGCCGAACTCGGCGAGCTCGAAGCTCTCGCTCTTGTTTTTCTTGCGGTAGTGGAGGGTCTCGCGCACGCTCAGCGACTGCCAGGCGCCGAGGTCGACGACCGTCTCGTACTTCCAGTAGTCGCCCGCGTCGGCCTTCTCGGAGCTGGCCGTGAACGCGACCTCGAGCCGGTCGTCCGGCACGACGCGCAGCGCCATCACGGCGTCGCCGGTGGTCGGCAGGAGCCCGAGGAGGCGCGAGAGCACCCCCGAGACGCCTTCCAGACGCCAGCGGTAGTGCAGGTCCTGGGAGCGCGGGGTGCGCGCGGCCGGCTCGGCCGCGGTCGCCGCCGCACTGCCGGCGAGCGCCAGAAGAACCAGCGATGCGACCGGCAGTACACTCCTCATGGGCCTCCCATTCTCGCTCACTTCCCAACTGCTAGACTGCCGGCCTTCCTCACCGCCCCGGTTCGGAGGTGTCCATGCGCAAGCCGGTCTCGATCGCCATCCTAACGGTCCTCTCCTGCCTCGGCGGGCCGCTGGAAGCCCAGCCGCCGACGCCCGAGGAGTTCCTCGGCCATCGAGTGGGTGCGGACCGCAAGCTCGCCCCCTACGCCCGGGTGCTCGAGTACCTGCGGCGGGTCGCCGACGCCTCCGACCGCGTGTCGATCGAGACCGCCGGCACCTCGACCCTCGGCAACGAGATGGTCACCGTGATCCTGACCTCGGCCGCCAACCAGCAGAACCTCGACCGCTACCGGGAGGTCTCGCGGCTGCTCGCCAACCCCGATCGGCTGACCGAGGGCGAGGCGCGTGACCTGGTCGACGACGGCAAGGTGATCGCCCTGGTCACCTGCACCATCCACTCGACCGAGGTCGGCGCCACTCAGATGGCGATGGAGTTCGTGCACGACTTCGCGACCACCCAGGATCCGGAACGGCTCGCCTGGATGGAGGACGTCATCTTGCTCCTGATGCCGTCGATCAACCCCGACGGCCAGGTGCTGGTGGTCGACTGGTACAACCAGAAGCTGGGCACCGAGTACGAGGGCGGCCGGATGCCGTGGCTCTATCAGCACTACGTCGGCCACGACAACAACCGCGACTTCTACATGCTGACCCAGAAAGAGACCCGGGTGGTCAACGAGCTCCTCTACCACCGCTGGTTTCCGCAGGTGTTCGTTGACGAGCACCAGATGGGCTCGACCGGCGCGCGCATGTTCGTGCCGCCGCAGACCGACCCGCTGGCGCCCGAGGTGCACTCGCTGATCTTCCGCCAGGCCGACCTGATCGGCACCATCATGTCCTTCCGGCTCGAGCAGGCCGGCAAGACCGGCGTCGGCCACAACATGATCTTCGACAGCTACTGGCCGGGCGGCACCCGCAACACCGCCTGGTGGAAGAACGTCACCGGCCTCTTGACCGAGGTCGCCAGCGCGCGCATCGCGACCCCGATCTACATCGACCCGGGCGAGCTCGCCGGCGGCCGCAAGGGGCTGCCGGAGTACAACCGGCGCGCCAACTTCCCGTCTCCCTGGCCGGGCGGCTGGTGGCGGCTGCGCGACATCGTCGAGTACGAGCTGATCGCCACCTGGGCGCTGGTCGAGGCGTCGTCGCTCTATCGCGACGAGATCGTCGGCAACTTCTACCGCATGGGGCGCGAGGCGGTCGCCACCGGCGCCTCGGAGCCGCCGTTCGGCTGGATCGTAGCGCCCGATCAGCACGATCCGGTGGCCGCCGCCGCGCTGGTCGACCTGCTGCTCCGCCACGGCGTGCGCGTCCTGCGGTCCGACGCCAGCGTGACCCTGGGGCGCACGACCTGGCCCGCCGGCACCTACTTCATTCCCGCCGCGCAGCCCTACCGTGCCTTCCTGCTGACCATGCTCCGGCCGCAGCGCTATCCCGAGGTGCGACCGTACATGGACGGGCCGATTCTGCCGCCCTACGACGTCACCGCCTGGTCGCTGCCGATCCTGATGGGCGTCGAGGTCGCGGAGAGCGATCTGCCGCTGCCCGCCTCGCTGGCGCCGGTCGCGGAAGTCACCTGGCCGGGCGGGGAGGTCGCGGGGGAGGAGGAGGAGGGGGTCGGGTACCTGATCTCGCATGCTGCCGATACGGTCTACACGGCCATGAACCGGCTGCTCGCCGAGGGGCGCTCCGTGAAGTGGCTGACGGCGGCGGTCGAGGGCGGCCGGGTCGGCGACGTCTACATTCCCGGCGCGGGTCTCACGCGGGAGGCGATGACCGCCCTCTCCGCCGAGCTCGGCCTGCCGATCCGGGCGCTCACCGAGCCACCCGCCACCGACCACCTGGACGTCAAGGCGGCCCGGATCGGGCTCTACAAGCCGTGGGTCGCGAGCATGGACGAGGGCTGGACCCGCTTCCTGCTCGAGCGCTACGCCTTCCCGCACGTCAACCTGAGCAACGCCGACCTCGTCGACGGCTCGTTCAGGCGCAGCGTCGACATCCTGCTCCTGCCCGACGTCGACAAGGCGATCATCGAGACCGGCGAGCCCGCCACCGAGGAAGACGGCGATTACTACTTCACCCCGCTGCCGCCCGAGTACTCCGGCGGCCTCGGCGTCGAGGGGGGCGAGGCGATCGTCAAGTGGGTCCGGGAAGGCGGCACGGTCGTCGCCCTCGACAGCTCCACCGAGTACCTGATCGCCCTCTTCCAGCTGCCGGTCAAGAACGTCCTCGCCGAGGTCACCAAGGAGGCCTTCGACTGCCCCGGCTCGATGCTCCGCCTGCTGATCGACACGACCCACCCGCTCGGCTACGGCATGAGACCCGAGGAGGCCGGCTACTTCGCCACCTCGCCGGCCTTCCAGACCTCGCTCCCCGACGCCCGCTTCGACCGCCATGTCGTCGCCCGCTACCCCGACCATCGCGACGACATCCTGGTCTCGGGCTATTTGAAGGGCGGCGAGCTCCTCGAGCGCCGCGCCGCCGTCGTCGAGCTCGAGATCGGCAAGGGGAAGCTGGTCCTGATCGGCTTCCGCGCCCAGCACCGCGCGCAGCCGCACCGGACGTTCAAGCTGCTGTTCAACGCGCTGTACGAGCTTCCGTAGCGGCAGGGCTCGAGCTCCGGAGCCTGTGCTCGAAGTGCCACCAGAGGCACGAGCTCTTGTGGGCCGAGCAGGAGCTGCTCGAAGACGTCCCCCACCGTGGTGCTAAACTCTTGGCAGTAAGAAAAAGAGCAACACATATGTCCAGGCCAAGACCCGTCGGCTCGGCAATCGAGCGGATCATCTCGCCCGAGGGTCTTGCCTGTGGCGGTCGACAACGGGGCCTTGGAGACGACCTGGCGCGAGCTGGGGATCGGGGCGACGCCGGCCAGCGGGCCGGTCGACCTGGCACGCGGGTGGTGGGTATGAGCGGGCCAGGTGAGGTCACCCGCCTTCTAAAGTCCTGGGGCACGGGGAGTGACACCGCTCTCGCCGAG
>JBFGLX010000328.1:0-3995 GCA_041575955.1 Thermoanaerobaculia bacterium | reverse complement strand
GGCCGCGCCGGGGCCTCAGGGCGACGAGCATCCCGCCAGCAGCTCGGCGCGCATCACCGACACCGCCTGGCCGGCGAGCACCACCCGGTCGCCGGCGAGTCGAATGCGGACGACGCCGCCTCGGGGCGAGGCCTGGAAGGCGGTCAGCTCGCTCTTGCCGAGGCGCTCCCCCCAGTACGGCCCGAGCGAGCAGTGGGCCGAGCCGGTGACCGGATCCTCGTTGATGCCGACGTTGGGAGCGAAGAAGCGCGAGACGAAATCGAACGCCGGGTCGGCCGAGCGGGCGGTGACGATGACGCCGATCGGATGCAGGCCGCCGACGCGCTCGTAGCTCGGCTCGAGCGCGCGCAGCACCCCTTCGCTCTCGACCTCGACCAGGGCGTAGAGGCCGGTGGTCGCGTACGAGGTCGCGGGCGCGCCCAGCGCCGCGCTCAACCCGGCCGGCGCCTCCGCGGGAGTGATCGGATCGGCCGGGAAGTCGACCTCGATCCACGCCCCGGCGCGGCGAGCGGTGAGCCGGCCGCTACGGGTGAAGAAGACGGCTTCGGCAGCGGCGTCGAGGTGCCCTTCGTCCCACAGCATGTGGGCGCTCGCCACCGTGGCGTGGCCGCACAGCTCGACCTCGCAACCGGGGGTGAACCAGCGCAGATGGTAGCCCCCGGCCCCCTCGCACAGGAACGCGGTCTCCGACAGGTTCATCTCGCTCGCGACCGCCTGCATCCAGGCCTCGTCGGCCGGCGCCGCCAGCAGGCAGACCGCGGCCGGGTTGCCGCCGAACGCCTCGGCGGTGAAAGCATCGATCTGGGTGATTCGCTGTCCCATGCCGTTTCGCTCCGTCGAAACTTGTGACTTTCTTAATAGCTCGCACCAACCCCGGAATCTAGTCTCTCACCAGGGCGGAGATCATCCAACGTGAGGCTCAAAATACATGAGACAGAGCCAAAGGATCCTCGCCGTCGTCAACGACCGGGCGCTGTACGACAAGGTCGCCAAGCCCCTGACCCGCTCCTCGTTCGAGGTCAATCGCGTGCCGTCGGGCGCCGGCGCCCTGATCCTGGTCGGTAATCTCAGGTACAATCTGATCCTGGTCGAGGCGCCGCTCCCCGACATCGACCTCCAGAGCTTCGTCGCCGCGATCCGCACGTTCGATTCGCCGTGCGTCGGCTCGTCGGTGGTGGTCCTGGCCCGAAACGAGGAGGCCGCCCGCCTGAGCGACGCGCTCTCGGGCGACGACGTCCTGGTCGTCGCCGCGTCGGCCGAGCCGGCCGCGGTGCAATCGGCGATCTCGCAGGCGCTCGGAGTCGCGGCGCGGGCCGCAGCGCGGCTCCTGGTGCAGCTCGACGCCGCGCTCGAGGAGGGCCGGCTCCAAAGGGTGGGTCAGACGGCGAACATCTCCGAGACCGGCATGCTCCTGAGCGGTACGCCACCGATCCCGCACGGCTCCCGGGTGCGGCTGACCCTGGAGCTGCCGGGGGACCCGCGGACTCTCTCGCTGAGCGGCGAGGTGGTCCGCCACACCTCGCCCGAGGCCGAGAGCGTCACCGGCATCGGCGTGCGATTCGTCGAGGTCGCGGCCGACAGCGGCGCGCGCCTGCGCGAGTTCCTGGCACAGCTGCACGCCCAGGGCGAGGCCGCGGCCGAGGAGGAGCCGGAGCTCGGGCGGGGGGAGCAGGCGCCCGCCACGGGCTGACATTTATTCACACTAGCCTGCAAAAAACCGGCTGGATCGACGCCCGGAACCGGCTCCCTGAAGCCGACGCCCGCGAGCGGCGCGACGATTCCGCGAGCGCCAGGCGGGCCCGCGCCGGCGCACGAGATTCGCCGAAATTGCAGCCGCCGCCTGGTGAATCGAGTCGCGATTGCGGCGGACCCCCGGGCCGCGCCCGGCCGTGTGACATCCGTCACAGCGCCGCCGGCCGACCCCCTGGCACAATTGTTGCTGCACTTCAAGACGAGCCGGAAGGCTCAAAAACAGTGCTTACCTTGTCCGAGTTCCCTCGGGCAGCAAGTCCAGCCAAAATCCCCTTTCAACCCCTTCCCCCCCCGCCTGTCCGGACTTCGGCGGTCAGGCCATATACTGGGGCAAATGATGGTCGGCACGCAGGCGCGGGAGGCGGCCGGGCACCTCCCCGCGACTCCTCACGCAAGCCTCGAGGCGGCGGTGAGCGCGCTCAACGAGAGCAAGCAGCGGTGGGCGGAGCTCGGCGTCAACCGGCGGATCGCCTACCTGAACAGCCTCTCGGAGGGCACGCTGCGCGTCGCGCGGGGCCAGGTCGAAGCGGCGGCCAGCGTCCAGGGCGTGCCGTTCGCCAGCAGCGCCGCGGGCGAGGAGTGGCTGGGCGGGCCCTACATCTCCTTGCGCTTGCTGCGCCTTCTGACCCGTACGCTCGAGTCGATCCGCGACCGCGGCCGGGTGCCGGTCGAGCCCGGTGACGCTCGGGTTCTGCCGAACGGCCAGGTCGCGGTGCGCGTCTTCCCCGGCGACGTCATCGACCGGCTCCTCTACGGAGGCTTCAAGGCCGACGTCTGGATGCAGCCCGGCGTCACCCCCGACAACCTTCACGACCATACCGCCGGCCACTACCGCGACCCGAGCCCGCGCGGCAAGGTCGCGCTGGTGCTGGGCGCCGGCAACGTGTCGAGCATCGGCCCCCTCGACGCGGTCCAGAAGCTCTTCGCCGAAGGCCAGGTGGTGGTGCTCAAGCTCAACCCGGTCAACGAGTACCTGGGGCCGTTCGTCGAGGACGCGTTCTCCTCGCTGGTGCGCGACGGCTACTTGCGCGTGGTCTACGGCGGCGCCGAGGTCGGAGCGCACCTGGTCGCGCACCCGGGGATCGACGAGATCCACATCACCGGCAGCGAGCGCACCCACGACGCCATCGTCTTCGGCCCGGGTGCGGAGGGCGCCGCGCGCAAGGCGCGCAACCGGCCGTTGATCGACAAGCGCATCACCAGCGAGCTCGGCAACGTCAGCCCGGTCGTCCTGGTGCCGGGCGACTGGAGCCGCTCGGACCTGGAGTTCCAGGCCGAGAACGTCGCCACCCAGATGTTCCAGAACGCCGGCTTCAACTGCAACGCCTGCAAGGTCATCGTCACCCACCGGCATTGGCCCCAGCGGCGGGCGTTCATGGACACCCTGCGCGCCGTCCTGCGCGGCCTGCCCGAGCGGCCGGCCTACTACCCGGGCGCCGAGCAGCGCTACGACCGCTTTCTCGAGGCGCATCCCAAGAGCGAGGTGCTCGGGCGCCGCGGCCCCGGCGTCCTGCCGCCGGCGCTGATGCCCGATCTCGACCCCGCCGCCCGGCAGGACCTCGCCTTCACCACAGAGTCGTTCTGTCCGATCGCCGGCGAGACCGCCCTCGGCGGCGCCGACGCCGGCGAGTTCCTCGGCCGCGCGGTTGAGTTCTGCAACGGCACCCTTCACGGCACGCTGAACGCCAGCATCGTCCTGCACCCGAGGACCGAGCGCGAGCTCGGACCGGCGCTCGAGCGGGCGATCTCGGACCTCAGGTACGGCTCGGTGGCGATCAACCACTGGCCGGCGCTCTCCTACGGCCTGGGCTCCACCACCTGGGGCGCCTTCCCCGGCCACACCCTCGACGACATCCAGAGCGGCATCGGCGTCGTGCACAATGCCCTGCTGTTCGACAAGCCGGAGCGGAGCGTCATCTACGGGCCCTTCCGGGTCTTCCCCAAGCCGGTCTGGTTCGTCACCCACAAGCGCGGCCACGAGGTCGGCGCCCGGCTCACCCGGCTCGAGGCCAACCCGTCGCTCGGCCAGGTGCCGGGAATCGTGCTGGCGGCACTCCGGGGCTGACGCGCGGCGGGCGATCGGATCACGCCCGCTCGACGTACTTGCCGTCTTCGGTCGAGACGCGGATCTTCTCGCCGGTCTTGATGAACAGCGGCACCTGGACGACCAGACCGGTCTCGATGGTGGCGTCCTTGGTGTGGTTGGTCGCGGTGTTGCCCTTGGCCGGGTTCTCGATCGTGTC
>JBFGLX010000327.1:0-4008 GCA_041575955.1 Thermoanaerobaculia bacterium | reverse complement strand
GGCGCCGCGCTGCTGGTCGCGGTCATGGCCGGGGTGCCGGCGGTCTTCGCCAGCCTGCCGGACTTCGGGCCCCGCCTGGTGGCCGCCCTGCTGGTGGCGATCGCCGCGTTCTTCTTCGTCACCGTCTCGTCGCGCATCGTCGGCCTGGTCGGCGTGACCTCGAACCCGACCAGCGGCATGACCATCGCGACGCTGCTGGCGACCTCGGCGATCTTCCTCGCGTTCGGCTGGACCGGCGACGCCGGCAAGGCCGGCGCCCTGACCGTCGGCTGCGTCGTCGCCATCGCCGCTTCGATCGCCGGCGACACCTCCCAGGACCTCAAGTCGGGCTTCCTGCTCGGGGCCACGCCGCGGCGCCAGCAGATCGGCGAGCTGATCGGCGTCCTGTCGTCGGCGACCTTCGTCTGCATGGCGGTGCTGCTGCTCGACAAGACCTACGGCTTCGGCACCGAGGAGCTGCCGGCGCCGCAGGCGACCCTGATGAAGGTGGTCATCGAGGGCGTGCTGCAGAGCTCGCTCCCCTGGGGCCTGGTCGGAATCGGCGTCGGCATCGCGCTGGTCTGCGAGCTCTTCAAGATCCCGAGTCTGCCGTTCGCGGTCGGCGTCTACCTGCCGGTGGCGACGATGGTGCCGGTCTTCTTCGGGGGCCTCCTGCGCTGGACCGCCGAGCGCCGGGCGCCCGACGCCGACGAGCGCGCCGAGCGGCGCGAGCGCGGGGTGCTCTTCGGCTCCGGACTGGTCGGCGGCGAAGGGCTCCTGGGCGTCGGCATCGCGATGGTCGCGGCGCGCCTCGGGCGGGCGCCCGCGGGCTTCGGCACCGAGTGGGCGGGCGCCTACGGCCAGGCCGCCACCGCGCTCGTGTTCGCCCTCCTGGCCTTCGTCTTCTGGCGCCTCTGCGTGCGCAAAGAACCCGCCGGCTGATGGCGAAGGTGCACGTCCGGCGACGCAGGTCCGCCGCCCTCCTGGTCGCGCTGGTCGCCGTGGCCGGCGCCTGCCAGGCGGGCCCGGGCGCGCGCCCGGCGCCGCCCGCGGGCGTGGCCGAGCTCGTGCCGCGGGTAATCGCCCAGCACCCGCACGATCCGGCCGCCTTCACCCAGGGGCTCGTCTGGCACCGGGGCCGGCTCTACGAGAGCACCGGCGAGTACGGCGCCTCGAGCGTGCGCCGGGTGCGGCTCGAGACCGGCGCGGTCGAGCAGCGGGTCGAGCTGCCCGACCACCTTTTCGGCGAGGGGCTCGCCCGGGTCGGCGACCGGCTGGTCCAGCTCACCTGGCGCGAGGAGCTGGCGCGCGTGTACGACCTCGAGAGCTTCGAGCTGCTCGCGGAGCATCGGTACGCCGGGCAGGGCTGGGGCCTCTGCTTCGACGGCATCGAGCTGGTGCGGAGCGACGGCAGCGGCACGCTCACCTTCCACGATCCCGGCAGCTTCGCGCCGCTGCGGCGCCGCGCGGTCACCCTGGCCGGCCGGCCGGTGTTCTACCTGAACGAGCTCGAGTGCGTCGACGGCCAGATCTACGCCAACGTCTGGCAGACCGACGCGATCGTGCGCATCGACCCGGAGTCCGGCGCGGTCAGCGCGCGCGTGGATGCCTCGGGGCTGCGCTCGGCGGGAGTGGGTCCGGACGCGGGCGTGCTCAACGGCATCGCCTATCGCGAGGAGACGGCGACCTTCCTGCTGACCGGGAAGAACTGGCCGATGGTGTTCGAGGTGGTGCTCGTGCCGCTGACGGCCGATGGGGAGTGATCAGATCGCCCCTCTCTCCCTCTCCCGCCCGCCCGGCGATCGCGCGGTTGAGTCTCTTGAGACGCTCGGGCTAGCTGACCGGGGCCTCGATCTTGAGCATGCGGGCGTAGGCCTGGCGGAGGGTATCCGGCAGATCGAGGTCGGCGAAGACCTCGCGCACCTCGTCGCGGGTCACGAACTGCCAGATGTCGTCCCACTGGGCGTAGCGCAGCAGATGGGAGATGGCCCACGAGCGCTTCTCCGCGTCGTCGCCAGCCAGGACGGCCTGGAGCTCGGCCAGCGTGACCTCCTGGTCCGGGAAGAAGTAGAGGGGATCGGCCGACCCAGACATCCCCCTCAGTATACCTAGAGTGGCCCCGGTTGCTGCAAACTTCGCCACACTTGACGCTCCCGGGGGGGTCGGCTAGATTGACGTTCTCTTGTGGCCGGAACGCGGGCATAACTCAGCTGGTAGAGTGCAAGCTTCCCAAGCTTGATGTCGCGGGTTCGAGTCCCGTTGCCCGCTCCAGGCTCGTATAAAGAGTTCAACTTCAGGGTTTCGAGGATCGAGCTTCCATGACCAACGACAGGACCAGCGCCCCCACCACGCAGGCCACCACGATCGCCCAGGGCTCCAAGGTCAAGGGCTCGATCAGCGGCTCGACGCCGCTCAGGATCGAAGGCGAGCTCGACGGCCGCGTCGCCCTCGACGCCACCGTCACCGTAGCCAAGTCCGGCATTCTCAAGGGCGAGGTCAAGGCGGACGCCGTCCAGATCAGCGGCAAGGTGATCGGCAACGTCTCCGGCCGGGAGCGGGTCGAGGTCCTGGCCGGCGGCAGCCTCGAGGGGGACGTCGTCTCGCCGCGCTTCGTGATCATCGAAGGGGCGTTCTACAAGGGCCAGGTCGAGATGCGTGGCGACAGCCCCGCGCCACCGGGGAAGTCGCGTTGAAGGTCGGCATCCCCAAGGAGGTCAAGAACCACGAGTATCGCGTGGGGATGATCCCGGCGGGGGTGCACGAGCTGGTGCTGGCCGGCCACGAGGTGGTCGTCGAGCAGGCCGCGGGCGAGGGCTCGGGTATCGAAGACGGCGAGTACGTCGACGCCGGCGCGCGCCTCGCCACGGAGGCCAGGGACGTCTGGGAGAGCTCGGACCTGATCGTCAAGGTCAAGGAGCCGGTGGCGTCGGAGTACGACCTCATCCAGCCCGGGCAGACGCTCTTCACCTACCTGCACCTGGCGCCGCTGCCCGAGCTCACCGACCTGCTGCTCGAGCGCCGGGCGACGGGCATCGCCTACGAGACCATCACCGACGCCAGTGGCCGGACGCTGCCGCTGTTGACGCCGATGTCGGAGGTCGCCGGCCGGATGTCGGCCATGGTCGGGGCCTACTACCAGCAGCGCGGCCTGGGCGGGCGCGGGACCCTGCTGTCGGGCGTTCCGGGCGTGCCGCCGGGCGACGTCGTCATTCTCGGCGGCGGCATTGTCGGCATGAACGCCGCCAAGGTCGCCGTCGGGCTCGGCGCCCGGGTCACCGTTCTCGAGAAGAGTCCCGAGCGCATGCAGTACCTCGACGATCTGTTTCTCGGCCGGGTCACGACCCTGGCCAGCAACCATCACAACCTGATGGCCGCCTTGAGCCGGGCCGACGTGCTGATCGGCGCGGTCCTGATCCCGGGCGCGTCGGCGCCCAAGCTGGTCAGCCGCGAGATGCTGAGCCTGATGAAGCCGCGCTCGGTGCTGGTCGACGTGGCGGTCGACCAGGGCGGCTGCTTCGAGACCACCCGCCCCACCACCCACGGCGATCCGGTCTACGAGGTCGACGGCATCGTCCACTACTGCGTCGCCAACATGCCGGGCGCGGTGCCCAGGACGTCGACGTTCGCGCTCAACAACTCGACCCTGCCCTACACGATCGCCCTCGCCCAGAAGGGGATCGAGCGGGCGGTGCAGGAGCGCCCCGGCTTCCTCCCCGGCGTCAACACCTACAAGGGGCACATCACCCACTCGGCCGTGGCCGAGTCGCAGAACAAGCCCGCCAAGAGCTTCGTCGATCTGGTTTAGAGGATCCCTCGCGTTCGCATCGCTCCGATCGTCGGTCCCCTGCGTCGGTCGGTCAGAGACGCTCGCTCTCGACGCCCCGGATCCGAGGCCCCCACTCCCGACCCGCCGGGCTACCGATCGAGCCCCACCGGAGCGGGTGCCGGGTGGCGGCGTCCCTCTCTCCCCGCCAGGGAGAGAGAGGGAATCGGGTACCGGGCGGGTGGGGAGGGTGAGAGGGGCGATCC
>JBFGLX010000326.1:0-4064 GCA_041575955.1 Thermoanaerobaculia bacterium | reverse complement strand
GTCTTCGCCGCCTTGCGGCAGGGTTGGACGGTGGCCGAGGTCAACCGCGCGTCGCGCATCGACCCCTGGTTCCTGCGCGAGATCCTGGCGCTGGTCGAGCTCGAGGCCGAGCTCGGCTGCTGGAACCTCGAGTCGGTACCGGCCGACCTGCTGCGGCAGGCGCGCCGGTCGGGGCTGTCGGAGGCGCGGCTCGGGGCGCTGCTCGATGCCCCCCCGGCCACGGTCCGGACCCATCTGCGGACGATCGGCGTCGAGCGGGTCTACAAGCGGGTCGACACCTGCGCCGCCGAGTTCCCGGCCCAGACCCCCTACCTCTATTCGACCTTCGGCGCCGAGGACGAGAGCGGCGCCGAGGCCGCGACCGCCGCCGGCGCCCGCAAGGTCGTCATCCTGGGCTCGGGCCCCAACCGGATCGGCCAGGGGATCGAGTTCGACTACTGCTGCGTGCACGCCGCCTTCGCGCTCTCGGACGCCGGCTTCGAGACCATCATGGTCAACTGCAACCCCGAGACCGTGTCGACCGACTACGACACCTCGGACCGGCTCTACTTCGAGCCGCTCACCCTCGAGCACGTGCTCGACGTCTGCGAGCGGGAGCGGCCCGCAGGGGTGATCGTGCAGCTCGGCGGCCAGACGCCGCTCAAGCTGGCGCGCGGCCTGGAGGCCGCCGGCGTGCCGATCTGGGGCACGCCCCCGGACGCGATCGACCTGGCCGAGGACCGCCGCCGGTTCGGCGCCCTGCTGGCCGAGGAGGGGATCCGGCAGCCGGACAACGGCACCGCCACGTCGATCGCCGAGGGGGTCGAGGTCGCCCGGCGGATCGGCTTCCCGATCCTGGTGCGGCCGAGCTACGTGCTCGGCGGCCGGGCGATGGCGATCTGCTACGACCCGAAGACCCTCGAGCGCTACCTGCGCGAGGCCGCCGAGGCCTCTCCCGAGCGCCCGATCCTGCTCGACCGCTTCCTCGACGACGCGGTCGAGATCGACCTCGATCTGCTGGCCGACGGCGAGCGCGCGGTGGTCGCCGGCATCCTGCAGCACATCGAGGAGGCCGGCATCCACTCGGGCGATTCGGTCGCGGTGCTGCCGCCCCAGCGGGTTGCCCAGCGTCACCTCGACGAGATGCGCGAGATCGCCCGCCGGCTGGCGCTCCGGCTCGGCGTCGTCGGCCTGATGAACGTCCAGTTCGCCGTCCACCAGGACGCGGTCTACGTCATCGAGGTCAACCCGCGCGCGTCGCGCACCGTGCCGTTCATCGCCAAGGCGGTCGGCGTGCCGCTGGTCGGCATCGCCGCCCGGCTGATGGCCGGCGAGAGCCTCGAGGGGGTGGGGCTGACCGAGGAGCCGGCCGTTCCGGGGGTGTTCGTCAAGGCGCCGGTCTTCCCCTTCCGGCGCTTCCCGGGGGTCGACCCGGTGCTCGGCCCGGAGATGAAATCGACCGGCGAGGTGATGGGATCGTCGGTCGGCTTCGGCGAGGCGTTCGCCAAGGCCTGGCTCGGCGCCGGCCACCGGCTGCCGGTCGCGGGCACCGCGTTCCTGTCCGTCAACGACCGCGACAAGCCGGCGCTGACGCCGGTCGCGCGCCGGCTCGCCGAGCTCGGCTTCGACCTCGTCGCCACCGCCGGCACCGGCGACCACCTGCGCGCCGCCGGCCTCGAGGTCGGCCGGGTGAAGAAGGTCCACGAGGGCCGGCCGAGCGTCGTCGACCGGCTGATCAACCGCGAGCTCGACCTGGTGATCAACACCCCGCTCGGCCGCGAGTCGCACGAGGACGACGAGATCATCCGCCAGACGGCGCTCAAGTACGACATCCCCTGCATCACCACCCTCGCCGGCGCCACCGCGGCGGCCGAGGGGATCGCGGCCCTCCAGCGGCGGGAGCTGAGCGTCCGACCGCTGCAGGAGTTCCACCGGGCAGGGGCGGCCGGAGCGCGCGCCGATCGAGTCGGCGCCGAGCCCTGACCCCGCGGCTCTCTACACCACCCAGGCGTAGCTGAGCTTCACGAAGAACGTCCGGTCGGACTGGGTGAGGTCGAAGTCCAGGGTGCCGAAGCGGTTGTCCGAGTAGCCGACGAAGAGGACGGTCTCGGCGTTGAGCTTGTAGGAGAAGAGGAGCTGGGTGAAGAGCCGCTCGGAGTCGGGCTCGACCGGGAAGGAGTAGAGAGCGGGGTTGCGCTCGACGTCGCGGAACTGGACGATCGCGCGCGCGAAGGTGCGGACGTTGAACTGATAGACGAAGCGGGCTTCCGTCAGATTGGCCTCGAGCAGGCGGCCCCCTTCGACGTCGAGCCGCTGCAGGGCGTGGCCGAGCTGGAAGTTCATGTGCCGGCCGACCTTGAGCTCGAGCTCGGGCTCGAGCAGAAGCTGGTCGGCGGGCTGGTTGTTGGCGAAGTCGATCGTCTCTCCCGCCAGGCCGAAGAGCTCGAGCGCGAGCTTGCCGGTCGGCTGGATCTCGTAGAAGAGCGCCAGTCCGTCGAGGTCCTCGTAGAGGATGCCGTCGAGGGACTCCTTCTCGTGCGCGGCCTCGACGAAGAGCAGCGACTGCCGCGGGCCGGAGACCTCGTAGGAGAGCGCCAGGCTCTCGTCGGTGAGCTGTCCCGCGTGATCCTCGATGCGGATGCCGTGGAAGGTGACCTGCTGCCGGTCCCACCAGGGGTCCTTGTCCTCGTCCGGCCAGAACTTGCGGCTGACGACCACCGCGCCGCGCCGGATGTCGACCCGCGGCTGGAAGCCGAAGTCGGCCCGGAAGCCCGGGTCGTAGTCGCGCCAGCGGGCGAAGACGTCCCAGCTCCGCTGCCGGTGGCTGTAGAGGATCTCGAGCGCGTCGCCGTCGAAGGCCTCGGTCGGCTGGCCGAAGCGGGTGCCGATCGCGTCGGGATAGAGCGTATCGGCACGCAGGTACTGGAACGACAGGGTGTCGGCGTCGGAGAAGCGCAGGAAGCCGTCGAGGCCACCGACCCGGTTGTGGTAGCCCCCGGCTTCGCGCCCGGCGTAGATCGCGCCCAGGCTCGAGCCGGCGCCCACGTCGCGCCGGTAGCGCAGCACGCTGCCCTGGACCTCCTGGTCGACGCTGGCGAAGTCGGAGCCCTGGTTCGAGGGGATTAGGAAGCTGTTCAGGGTGTCGCGGGTGGCGAAGACGCCGATCGCGTTCTTGCCCTGCTTGCCGGTCAGCTTGGCGCCCCAGTCGGGATCGACCACGGTGCGGGTAAACACGGTGTCGATCAGGGTGGAGAAGAAGTCGACCCCTTCCAGGAAGAACGGGCGCTTCTCGGGAAAGAAGAGGGCGAAGCGCTCGTTGACGTCGAGCTGGGCGACGTCGGCCTCGACCTGGGAGAAGTCGGGATTGACGGTGGCGTTGAGGGTGTAGTTCGGCGTCACGCCCCAGCGCGCCGTGAAGCCCGGATCGAAGTCCTCGCCCCCGGATTGCAGGTCGCCGGCCGGGAACGGGGTCCGCCGGTCGGTGCGGTCGATCGTCAGCGTCGGAGTCAAGACCAGGTTGCGCCCCGGCTCGATGCCCTCGAAGCCGGTGATCTTGGCCGCCTGGCAGAGCAGGCACGAGTTGTTGCGGTCCCGGGGCGTGTTGGCGAGGCGGTGGCGGACGCTGCGCGGATAGGAGCGGCCGAGGTCGAAGCCCCAGGTCTGGACGCCGGCCCCGGCGGGGAAGCGGAGCTGGTTCATCGGCAGGGCGATCTCCACCTCCCAGCCCGCCTCGGTGAGCCGGCCCGCCGACTCCCACAGGACGTCCCACGAGAAGTCCTCGATGCCGTCGAGCTCCGAGAAGACGGCGTCGGCCTGGACGCCGAGCGGGTTGACGCGGAACTGGAACGCCCGGCGCTCGTCGTTGAAGGTGTCGATCATCAAGACGACGTGGTCGTCCTGGACGAAGGTCTCGATCTCGTCGCGGTCCATGAGATGCGCGCGCACGGCTCCGGGCTCGGGGTCGTGGGCGCGGAAGCCGACGTAGAGGTTGGCGTCGTCGTAGGCCAGCAACACCTCGGTTTGGACCGGCGCCGGCGCGTTCTCGGCCGGGACCCCCTCGTAGTCGAGGGTGACCCGCAGCGCCC
>JBFGLX010000325.1:0-4101 GCA_041575955.1 Thermoanaerobaculia bacterium | reverse complement strand
GCCCGCCCGGTACCCGAATCCCTCTCCCGCCCTCACGGGGGGAGAGGGACGCCCCCTCCCGGCACTCCCGTAGCGCACTGCCCCCTCTCCCTCCCCGGCCGCCCGGCTGGAGGGCTACCCGTCGGCCGTGGCCGGCGCCGTGGAAAACCGCGACCCGCCGTGAGACTATTGGCGCCGCGTCGACAATCGAGGTGGTTCCCGAGGGAGGATTCGATGAGCGCTCTCAAGACTCTGGCTGGCCTGGCTCTGCTGTCGCTTTTCTGTCTGGCGGCGCTTTCCGCTCCCCTGGCGGCGACGCCATCCGGCCCGCTCGCGGCACAGGATGGCGACGCGCCGAGCGTGGCGATCGCCGCGGGCGACGAGGAAGAGCAGGACGACGAGGACAAGCCCGTCACGCCGGCGCCGGCGCGCGCCGAAGGCGAGGGCGAGGGGCCCTTCGAGCGCCTGGTCCTGCGCGGCGTGACCATGATCGACGGCACCGGCGCGCCGGCGCTCGGGCCGGTCGACATCGCCATCGAGGGCAACCGGATCGAGAAGATCGAGGTGGTCGGCACGCCCGGCCTCGGCTTCAAGGAGGACAAGCGGCTCAAGGACGCGACCCGCGAGATCGACGCCGAGGGCTGGTACGTGATGCCCGGTATCGTCGATCTCCACGCCCACACCGGTGGCGTGCCCAAGGCGCCCGAGGCCGAGTACGTCTACAAACTGTGGCTCGCCCACGGCGTCACCACCGTCCGCGGCGTGCCGACCGGCAAGCTCGAGTGGGACCTGAGCGAGCGCGACCGGAGCGCCCGAAACGAGATCGTCGCGCCGCGGATCGTCTCCTACCAGCGGCCCGGTTCGGGCGAGGAGTGGAAGGAGCGCGACATCCGGACGCCCGACGACGCCCGCGAGTGGGTGCGCTACGCCAAGAAGAAGGGTGTCGAGGGCCTCAAGCTCGGCGCCTACCCGCCGGAGATCATGGCGGCGCTGATCGACGAGGCCAACCGGCACGGCATGGGCTCGACCGCGCATCTCGGCCAGATGGGGGTCGCGCAGATGAACGCCATCGACGCGGCCCGGCTCGGCATGGGCGGCATGACCCACTTCTACGGCCTGTTCGAATCGCTCTACCAGGACCACGACGTCCAGCCCTGGCCGGCCGACATGAACTACCTCGACGAGCAGCACCGCTTCGGCCAGGTGGCGCGGCAGTGGAATTTGATCCACCCGCGTGGCAGCGAGGCGTGGAACGCTCTCCTCGACGAGTTTCTGGCGCTCGACTTCTACATCAACCCGACGATGACCATCTACTCGGCGGGGCGCGACGTGATGCGCGCCCGCAATGCCGACTGGCACGAGCGCTACACCCTGCCGTCGCTCAACCAGTTCTACGCTCCGAGCCGCGAGGACCACGGCTCCTACTGGTACGACTGGACCACCTGGGACGAGGTCGCCTGGCGGAAGTTCATGCAGGTGTGGATGAGCTTCCTCAACGACTACAAGAACCGGGGCGGCAAGGTCACGGTGGGCTCGGACTCGGGCTTCATCTACCAGACTTACGGGTTCGGCACCATCCTCGAGCTCGAGCTCCTCCAGGAGGCCGGCTTCCATCCGCTCGAGGTGATCCGGGCGGCCACCATGCACGGCGCGATGGAGATCGCCAAGCCGACCGGCAAGCCGATCGAGTACGGCGTCATCCGCGAGGGCTTCCTGGCCGATCTCGTCCTGCTCGAGGAGAACCCGGTCCACAACCTGAAGGTGCTCTACGGCACCGGCGCGGTGCGCCTGAACGACGAGACCCAGAAGCCGGAGCGGATCGGCGGCGTCCGCTACACGATCAAGGACGGCATCGTCTACGACGCCAAACGGCTGCTCGCGGACGTCGCGGCGATGGTCGAGGCGCAAAGGGCGACGCCGCCCGCGGACCCCGACAGCTAGCCCTCCCCTACTCCTGGCCTCGCCTTTCGACCAGCCACCCGACCAGCGGCGGCAGCCAGCAGAGGTTGGCCGCGATCGTCTCGAGCGCGGTCCGCACCTGGGTGGTCGGCGAGAATCCCAGGAGCCGCGCGCCCAGGAGCCCGACGGGCACCGCCAGCACGACGACCAGACCCGTGACCATCACCGGGTTCTTCAGGTAGGCCCGCAGGGCTCCGGCCCAGCTTCGCTCGCGGCGCTTGAAGTACGCGAACCCCGAGACCCCGGCCCCGACCTGGTCGGACATCGAGTAGAAGAACGGCACGTAGAACGACTCGACGCCGTAGACGTCTACGCCGGCGAGCCGGGTGGCGCCGTCCACGATCCACGGCAGGACCATGCCGAACAGCTTGCCCCAGCCGTACGCCTCGGCCAGCGACTCGGCCCGCCCCGCGAGCCGGCGGCGCAGGGCGTAGACCCCCTCGAGCAGGCTCTCGCCCTCGCCGGACAGCGTGCGCACCAGCCACTGGCCCAGGCCGCTGCGCGAGAGGCCGGCCCGGTCGAGCGCGATGCCGGCGATCAGCCCGCCCGCGAACCCGGCCAGCGTGAACCGCAGGAGCTCGCCGAACTCTTCGGTCTCGACCGCGGGTCCCTCAGCTTCGTTCCGGTCTACCGGCACGCTACCGCGGCCCTCTCATCGGCATTCGCTCCGCCCGTTCGACCCAAGTCCCGGTCGCCAAGTTTCGGTGACAGTTTACTTCTCTCCCACCTCGCGAGACCCCGAACCGCCGAGAGAGATCCAGGAAACTGTCACCGAAACCCGCAACCGCGGTCGACGCGAGCTCGAACGCTACGACGCCGGCGTCCACAGGATCGGCACCAGTAGCAGCGTCAGCAGCAGGGCCATCAGCGTCAGGCCCAGGCCGAGCCGGGGGAAGTCGAAGAAGCGGTAACGCCCGGGGCCGTAGACCAGGAGGCAGGACGGCTCGAGCGGCGTCAAGAAGGAGCTCGAGGCGGCGAGGGCGACGGTCACCGCCATCGTCCGTGGATCGATACCCGCCTCGGCCGCCACGCCCAGCGCGAGCGGCAGCACCACCAGCGCCGCCGATTGGTTGGACATCGGCTGGGTCAGGGCGACCGTCAGGAGATAGAACGCGGCCAGGAGCGCCAGCGGACCGAGATTGCCCGTGGCGCCGAGGACGGCGTGTGCGAGCAGCTCCGCGCCCCCGGTCTTGGCCAGCGCCGTGGCGTAGCCCATCATGCCGGCGATGAGCACCAGCATCCGCCAGTCGATGGCGGCGTAGGCTTCCTGCGGGGTCAGGGTGCGGGTGCCGGCCAGCACCAGGCAGCCCAGGAGCACCGCCGCGGGAAGGCTGACCAGCCCGCTGGTGGCGAGCAGCACCACCAGGCCGAAGGTGATCGGAGCGGTCAGCAGCGAGCGCAGGCCGCGCTCCGGAGTGGGCCGATGGCTGAGGACTAGGAGCCCGCCTTCCGCAAGCACTCGATCGACGGCCGCCTGCTCGCCCAGGATCAGCAGCACGTCGCCGACCCGGATCCGGATCCGCCCCACCCGTTCGAGCAGCGCTTCGCCGTGGCGTTTCAGAGCCACCACCCCGGCGCCGAAGCGCTGGCGGAAGTGCAGCTCCTTGAGCGAGCGCCCGATCAGGTCGGAGCGCGGCAGCACCACCGCTTCCACCAGCCGCCGGCTCTGGCCGCGCAGGGCGCGGGTGTAGTCCTCCCGCTTCGCCTCCCGGATGGCCAGGCCGCGCGTCTCCCCCAGGCCCACCAGCACCTCCAGCGGACCCTCGACCAGCAGATGGTCGCCGGCCTTGAGACGGTCCTGCGGACCCGGAAGCGAGGGCTCACCGGCGCGGACGATCGCCAGCAGGTTCAGGTCCCACGCCTTGCCGAAGCCGGCCTCGGCGACGCTCTTGCCGACCAGCGGCGAGCGGCGCTCGACCACCACCTCGCTCAGGTAGTCGCGGATGTGGTAGCTCTGCTCGAGATCGACGCCTTCTTCCCTCGCCGGCAGCAGCCGGTCGCCCAGAAAGATCAGGTAGACCAGCCCGGCGAGCGCGATCGGCAGCGCCACCGGCGCGAGCTCGAACATCCCCAGGGGCGGCTCCTCGAACTGGGGCAGGAGCCCGCTGACGATGACGTTGGTGGAGGTGCCGATCAGGGTGACCGAGCCGCCCAGGATGGAAG
>JBFGLX010000324.1:0-4123 GCA_041575955.1 Thermoanaerobaculia bacterium | reverse complement strand
GTGCATGAAGGTCAGGTCGGTGCGACCCTCCCGCACCGCATATTCGAGCGCCTTGCGCACGAGGCGCTTGCTGGCGGTGATCGAGATCGGCTTGATCCCGACGCCGCTGTCTTCGCGCACCCGCTTGCCGAGGCTGTCGCGCAGGAAGCCGATGATCTCGGCCGCGCCCTTGGAGCCCTCCTCCCACTCGATGCCGGCGTAGACGTCCTCGGTGTTCTCCCGAAAGACAACCATGTCGACCTGGGAGGCCGCGCGCACCGGCGACGGCACGCCCTTGAAATGCCGCACCGGGCGCACGCATGCGTAGAGATCGAGCAGCTGCCGGAGCGATACGTTCAGGCTCCGGATGCCGCCGCCCACCGGCGTCGTGAGCGGTCCCTTGATGGCGGCCCGGTACTGGCGGATCGCGTCGACGGTCTCTTGCGGCAGCCACTCGTCGTAGCGCGCCTTGGCCTTCTCCCCGGCGTAGATCTCGAGCCAGGCGATCGAGCGCGAGCCGTCGTAGAGCTTGTCCACGGCCGCCTCCAGAACGCGGCGGGTCGCCGCCCAGATGTCGGGTCCGATGCCGTCACCCTCGATGAAGGGGACGATCGGGCGATCGGGCACCTCCAGGACGCCGTCTCGCCAGGTGATCTCGGCTCCGTCGGCGGGTGGAGTCAATCTCGCTGAAGCCTTACTCACTGTTCGAGCCTCTCTCTTTTCCGATTCAGGTCCGGTTCCGGACCGGCTGGCGGAGCGGCCGCGGGGCGTTGCGCCCGCGGCCTGGGTCGGCCGCAAGGTATCACAGGCGCGTGGTAGATTCCCGGCCATGCAGTGGGAGCCGCTGGTGGAGATCGCCATCGCCGCGCGCGAGCGTGCCTACGCTCCGTTCAGCTCCTTCAAGGTCGGCTCGGCGGTGGCGATGGACGACGGCTCGGTCCACGCCGGCTGCAACGTCGAGAACCGCTCGTTCGGCGCCACCATCTGCGCCGAGCGGGTGGCTGTGACCAGCGCGATCGCGCACGGCGCCTCGCGGCTCGAGGCGGTCGTGGTGGTCACCGACACCGACCCGCCGGCGCCGCCCTGCGGGCTCTGCCTGGAGGTCCTCACCGAGTTCGGCCGCCCCGAGCTGCCGATCCTCATGGTCGGCAGCCGGGGAGCCCGCGAGGAGACCACTCTGGGCGCCCTGCACCCCCACCCCTTCGTCTTCCCTCCAAGGCGGTAGACGCACCCGTCGGCACACCCGGGTGCCGGGCGGCGTCCCTCAGGCGAAGTCGGCTTCCACCCGCTCCGGCAAGATCCCCGCCTCGTGGCCGCGGTCGAGAAGCCGCTGGACCGCCCGCCGGCCCTCTTCGCCGTAGCCGCGGGTCCACTCGTTGACGTACATCGACACGAAGCGGTCCGAGCGCACCGCGTCCTCTTCGAGGTCGCGGGCGTAGCGGATGGCGTAGGCGAGCGCCTCGTCGCGGTGGTCGAGGGCGTAGCCGATGCTGTCGGTGAGCAGCCGGCAGAGGCGCGCGCGCAGCTCCGGGTCGAGATCGCGCCGGATGCCGTTGCCGCCGAGCGGCAGCGGGCCGCCGGTCTCCTGCTGCCACCAGGCGCCCAGATCGACCACCGAGTGCAGGCCGCGATCGCCAAAGGTGAGCTGACCCTCGTGGATCACGACCCCGGCGGCCGCCTCGCCGCTCTCGACCACGTCGAGGATGCGATCGAAGGGCACGATCCGGGTCTCCGCCTCCGGGTACCAGAGCCTGAGCGCCAGGTGCGCCGTGGTGAGCTGGCCGGGGATGGCGATCGCCGAGCCGGCGAGATCGTCGCGGCCGAGCGGCTCCGAAGCGACCACCACCGGACCGTAGCCGTCGCCGAAGCTGGCGCCCGACGGCATCAGCAGGTAGCGGTCGGCGAGGTAGGCGTAGCCGTGGAACGACAGCGCGGTGATCTCGTAGGTGCCGCTGAACGCCGCCTGGTTGAGGGTCTCGATGTCCTCGAGCACGTGCGAGATCTCGAGGCCCTCGGTATCCAGAACGCCCTGGGTCAGGGCGTAGAACATGAACGCGTCGTCGGAGTCCGGGCTGTGCGCGATCCGGATCGAGAGCGGGTCGGTCATGGCGCGCGAGGGTATCAGACGCCGAGCTCGACCTCGGGGACGACCTCGCCCACCACGCGGCCCCGATGACTGAGGATCTCGACCCGGTGGAACGACCCGAGCTCGTCGAGCTCGGCGCCGCTCAGAACCCCCGCCTGGCGCAGGAGCTCGAGCACCACGCCGTCGCGGCAGCGCAGGTCGCCATCCGCCACCTTGAGCACCAGGCCGAGGGCGACCGGGCCGCGCACCGCCGCGGCGTAGTACCCCTGGGCGCCCTCCTTGCCCAGGATCCGGCCGCCCGTCGTCTGCATCAGGCGGGTCGTGAAGTGGCCCGAACCGGCCACCATCTCGGGCACCGAGGTCATGGCGTCGACGATCCGGCGGACCTCCGGCACCAGCTTCCGGTCGACGCCGGCGGCCTCGGGATCGGCGAGCGCGGCATAGGCGCGGGCGGTGGCCTCGAGCGGCACCAGGTAGGTGGGCAGCGAGCAGCCGTCGGTGCCGAGCCCGACGTCGCCAACTGCGACACCCGCGAACCGGGCCAGGTCGTCGAGGATCTGACGCTGCAGCGGGTGGGCCGGGTCGATGTAGCCGGCGGTCGGCAGGCCCAGGAGCCGGCAGGCGCAGAGCATGCCGGCGTGCTTGCCCGAACAGTTGTTCTGCAGGACCCTCGGCGGCTCGCCGGCGGTCGCGAGGGCTCGGCGCACCTCGGCGTCGAACGGCGGATGGATGCCGCACTCGAGATCGTCCGCGGCGCACCCCGCGCGCTCGAGAATCGACGCCACCCGCGCCTCGTGCGCGGCCGTGCCGACGTGTGAGGCGCAGATCACCGCCAGGTCCGCCGGCTCGAGGTCGAAGCGCTCCCAACCACCCTCCGCGAGCAGACGCAGCGCCTGAAACGGCTTGGCCACCGAGCGCATGAAGACCGGCAGCGCCGGATCACCGACCCGGCCGACCAGCTCGCCCTCGGGAGTGACCACCGCCCCGGCGCCGAAGTGCCACTCCTCGGTGCGTCCGTTCCTGAGCGCTCGCGCCACCAGCTCGAAGCGCAAGCCGGCGCCCATCGGATCAGGCGGAACCGGCATTGTGGCCAGCGCGCGCGGCAAGGGCGGGCTCGAACATGCCGGGCCGGTAGGCGGTGATGTGCCCGGCGAAGGCCGAGGCGGCGACCGACAGCGGCGAGGCCAGGTAGAGGCGTCCGGGGCCGGAGCGGCCCTTGTAGTTGCGGTTGATCGCCGACACGGTCACCTGCTGCTCGTTCTCGGACACGCCCGGCCCGCAGCCGATGCAAGCGCCGCATCCCGGCCGGATCAGGCGGACCCCGGCGCGCTCGAAGGTCTCGACGAAGCCCGCCTCGCGGCAGTACTCCTCCACCTCCCGGGAGCCGAACTGGATCAGGAAGTCGACGCCCTCGGCGACCCGCCGGCCGGCGTCGACCGCCTCCCGCACGACCCGGTGGTAGAAGCGCAGATCGTCGATCTTGCCCGCCGTGCAGCTGCCGCCGTAGGCGATCTGGATCGGCACGTGGCCGATCTCGTCGATGTAGGCGCCGTTGGTCGGGTCCGAGGGGATGCCGTGGTCGGGATCGCCCGGGTGGGCGACCATCGGCCGCATCGCCGACAGGTCGATGGCGTGGACGCCGCCGTCGTAGTGGGCGCCCGGATCGGGCGTCACCGCCGCGGCGCGCAACTCCTCGACGTCGGTGCCCGGCCGGCTCTCGGCGATCCACCGGAAGGTCTCGTCGTCGGCCTCGACGATCGCCGTCCGCGCCGAGCACTCGGTGGCCATGTTGGTCAGCGTCGCCCGCTCGTCCATCGACAGCGACGCGATGCCCGGACCGGTGAACTCCATCACCCGCTTGAGCGTCAGCTGGGGCTTGGCGTACTCGAGCAGGATGTGGAGCATCAGGTCCTTGGCGGTGACCCCGTCGGGCAGCCGGCCGCTGAGCTCGAAGCGAATCGACTCCGGCACCTCGACCGTGGTGAAGCCCGAATAGACGAGGTTGGCGTACTCGGTGGTGCCGACCCCCCAGGTGAGCGCGTTGTTGCAGCCGCCCAT
>JBFGLX010000323.1:0-4158 GCA_041575955.1 Thermoanaerobaculia bacterium | reverse complement strand
CGACCGGCGGCCGATCGGAACCTGACCAGAGCCAGGCCCAGCCCGGAAGATGACGATGCGTCGCCGACGTCGAATCGCCGGTTTCATCCCAGCCCTCGCCCTCGTCGCGGGGCTCGGCGTGGCGTCCGATCCGCAGGCCGCCGCGGAGGCCGGACCCGGAGCCGGCCCGCAGCCGGCCCCGGAGACCGGGCCCGCGCGCGACTGGCCGCAGTTCCGGGGCGCCTCGCGCGACGGGGCGGCCCCCGTGGCGAGCCTCGAGCCCTGGCCGGAGTCGGGGCCGAAGGTGCTCTGGCGGCGGCCGATCGGGACCGGCTTCTCGGCGCTCTCGGTGGCCGGCGAGCGCTTCTATACGATGTTCGCCGCAGACGACGTCGAGTACGCCGCCGCCTTCGAGGCGGCAACCGGGCACCAGATCTGGCGCACTCCGATCGGCGAAAGCTTCCACGACGAGTTCGGCGACGGTCCTCGCTCCACCCCGACGGTGGACGGCGACGCCGTCTTCGTGCTCGGCTCGCACGGTCGGCTGGCGTCGCTCGCCGCGGCCGACGGCGTCAAGCGCTGGGAGGTGGACCTCCTGGAGCGCTTCGGCAGCCGGGTGCCGCAGCGCGGCTTCGCCTTCTCGCCGCTGGTGGACGGCGAGCTCGTGCTGATCCGCGCCGGCGGCGGCGAGGGCAAGGCCTTCGCCGCCCTCGACCGGGCGACCGGGGAGGTCCGCTGGACGGCGCTCGACGGCGGCCCGACGATGGCCTCGCCGATCGTCGCCACGGTCGGCGGCGCGCGCCAGTACGTCTTCGCCGGCTCCGAGACCGTGACCGCGCTCTCGGCCGCGGGCGAGGTGCTCTGGACCTACGACTGGGAGCGGGGCACGATCGCCATGCCGATCTTCATCCCGCCCGACAAGGTCTTCGTCTCCGCCTCGTACGACGTCGGCGCCGTGCTGCTCCAGCTCGGCCCGCTCGGACGGGAGGGGGCGGACGGCGGGGAATCGCCGGTGCGCGAGCTCTGGCGCAACCGGGTGATGAAGAACCACTTCAGCTCCTCGGTCCACCGCGAGGGCCACGTCTACGGCTTCGACGGCGCGACGCTCAAGTGCGTGTCGGTGGCGACCGGCGAGCAGACCTGGGCGAAGCGCGGCTTCGGCAAGGGCTCGCTCATCCTGGTCGGCGACAGGCTCGTGGTGCTCGCCGACCAGGGGACGATCGCGCTCCTCGACGCGAGCCCGGACGGCTACGTCGAGCGCGCCCGCTTCCAGGCCCTCGACGGCAAGTCCTGGACCGCCCCGGCCTACGCCGGCGGCCGGCTCTACCTGCGCAACCTGACGGAGATGATGGCGCTGGAGCTCGAAGGGCCGGCCGGATGAAGAGGCGCGTGCCGACGACGACGCGACGGCCGCTCGCTCCGCTCGCCCTGGCGGCGGTCGCCGGGGTCCTGGCCGCGCTCGCCCTCGCGCCGCCGCCCACCGCGTCGCAGGAGGCGGCGCTCACCCGCGACCAGGTCCTCGCCCGCCACCGCGAGGCGAAGGGGGGCCTGGAGAAGCTCCGCGCCGTCGAGAGCCTGAAAGCGATCGGCCGCTACACCGGCTTCAGCGAGACCTCCCCCTTCACCCTCTACCGCAAGCGCCCGGACAAGATGCTCTTCGACCACTACCTGGGTCGGAGGAAGGCGGTCTTCGGCTGCGGCGCCGGTGACCCCTGGTGGATCAACCTCTGGTACGAGGTGGATTTCGCGATGAAGATGCCGGGCGTGGACGCGCGCCACCTCTGCCGCGGGGCGCGGATCGACGGGCCGCTCGTGGATCCCGAGGGGCACGGCGCCGAGATCGCCCTCGTCGGCCCCGGCGACGTCGACGGCGAGCCCGCGCTGGAGCTCACCGCGACCTATTCCGACGGGACCGTCGAGCGCTGGTTCCTCGACCCCGAGAGCTTCCTCGAGATCGCCCGCTTCGGTCCCACCGCCGACTTCGGGCGCGAGGTCCACGACCGGACCTGGTTCTCGGACTTCCGCGAGGTCGCCGGGGTGAAGATGCCCTTCTACATCGAGAGCGAGTTCGACATCCGCCACCGGGTGCTCGAGATCGAGTCGATCGAAGTCAACCCGGAGCTCGACGACGCGCTGTTCGCGATGCCGGTGCCCGCCGCGATGCGGCCGCTGGCGCCGCTCGCCGGCGAGTGGAAGGTGAAGATCGAGCAGCGCGCCGCCCGCGAGGAGGCCCCCTGGCGCGAGTCGGCGGGCGTCTCCACGATCGAGAGCGTCGGCCACGGCGGCCTGCTCGTCGAGCGCTTCGTCTACGAGGGGGGCGACGGCACGCCGGTGGAGCTGCGCCGCCAGTGGAGCCACGACGTCTACCAGGACCGCTACCGGGTGACGGCGTTCGTCGACTGGGACTCGCACCTGCGGGTCTTCGAAGGAGCGCTCGAGGACGGCAAGCTGGTGCTGACCGATCTCGAGACCGGCACCGCCGCGGTCCGCCCCGGCCGCGACACGACGCACCGGCGCATCACCCTCTCCGGAATCGGCGACGACGGCTTCACGCTCGAGACCGAGACCTCGACCGACGCCGGCGAGACCTGGACGCTCGTCCGGCGGTACACCTACGCCCCGTAGCGCCCCCACCCGTGGGGGCGGAGGATCGGGGGCGCATCGGATCAGGCCGTCGCGACGGCCCGGCCCGGCCGATGCGATAGGGTAGCCGCCGATGTCCGAGGGCGAGAAGAAGAAGCGCAAGCTCTCGCTGTCGCTCGTCTGGCGGGAGTCCCGGGAGATCATCTGGGCGCGCCGCCGGCGCCTCGCCGCAGGCCTGGCGCTGCTGCTCGTCAGCCGCGTCTCCGGCATGGTCCTGCCGGCCACCACCAAGGTCCTGATCGACGACGTCATCGGCAAGCAGCGCGCCGACCTGCTGCCCTGGATCGCGCTGGCCGCCGGCGTCGCCACCCTGATCCAGTCGTCGACCTCGTTCGGCCTCTCCATCCTGCTCGGGGTGGCGGGCCAGCGCGCGATCAACGACCTCAGGCTCAAGGTCCAGCGCCACGTCAACCGGCTGCCGGTGCGCTTCTTCGAGAGCCACAAGAGCGGCGAGCTGATCTCGCGCATCATGAACGACGCCGAGGGAGTGCGAAACCTGGTCGGCACCGGCTTCGTGCAGCTCATCGGCGGAGTCATCACCTCCACCCTGGCCCTTGCCGTGCTCTTCTGGCTCAACTGGCGGCTCACCCTGGTCACCCTGGTCATGCTGATCGCCTTCGGCCTCGTCATGGTCCTCGGCTTCAGCCGCCTGCGGCCGATCTTCCGCGAGCGCGGCAAGCTCAACGCCGATCTGACCGGGCGGCTGAACGAGTCGCTGGGCGGCGTGCGAGTGGTCAAGGCCTACACCGCGGAGAAGCGCGAGGAGCGGATCTTCGCGCACGGCGCCCACAAGCTGCTGCGCAACATCGTGCGCTCGATGATCGGCATCTCCACCATCACCAGCCTGTCGAGCCTGCTCTTCGGCGCCGTCGGGATCGTGATGAGCGTCGCCGGGGCGCGCGAGGTGCTCGCCGGCCGGATGACGGTGGGCGACATCTTCATGTTCGTCGTCTTCACCGGCCTGATGGTGACGCCGCTGGTCCAGATGAGCTCGATCGGCACCCAGATCACCGAGGCCTTCGCCGGCCTCGACCGCATCCGCGAGATCCTCGCCCAGCCCACCGAGGACGCCGATGACGCCCGCCGCCGTCCGATCGGGCGCCTGCGCGGCGAGGTGGCGTTCGAGGACGTCACCTTCGAGTACACCCCCGGCGTGCCGGTGCTGCGCAGGATCTCCTTCCGCTCGCCGCCGGGCTCCTCGACCGCGCTGGTCGGGCCGAGCGGCGCCGGCAAGAGCACGGTGATCTCGCTGGTCATGGCCTTCCGGCGGCCGCAGGGCGGTCGCATCGTGGTGGACGGCGAGGACCTCGCCGAGATCCGGCTGCGCGATTACCGCTCGCAGCTCGCGGTGGTGCTCCAGGACGACTTCCTGTTCGACGGCACCATCGCCGAGACCATCGGCTACAGCCGGCCGGCGGCGAGCCGCGCCGAGATCCGGCGCGCCGGCGAGCTCTCCCGCTGCAACGAGTTCGTGGACGGCTTCCAGAAGGGCTACGAGACGGTGATCGGCGAGCGCGGCATCAAGCTCTCGGGCGG
>JBFGLX010000322.1:0-4159 GCA_041575955.1 Thermoanaerobaculia bacterium | reverse complement strand
TCCGCCTGCGCGAACACGCCGCGGGCGCGCGCCTACCGCGAGAACGAGCAGGGGATCGCCCTCGACCTGCTCAGGCGGCATGCGGACGCGCGCGTCCACTATCAGCGCAGCATCGGCTACGGCGTCGAGCCCCAGATCCCGACCTTCAATCTCGCCCGCTCGGTCCACCGCGAAGGCGGCTACTCGGAAGCCCACGAGCTCTACCAGCGCGCGCTGACCCTCGATCCGAAGCTGCCCGAGGCGTACTACAACGACGGCGTCGCGCTGTTCGATTGGGGCGCGGCCGAGATCGATCCGCGCGGTTGCGAGCTCGAGCGCACCCGGGAGCTCTGGACCGGCGCGCTGCAGCGCTTCGCCCGGACGGTCGAGCTGACCAGGGCGACGCAGGCCACCGGGCGGATGGCCCGGGCCAACCGCGCGGCGCTCGAGCAGCGGCTGGCGGAGGTCGAGCGCCTGATCGCCGATCCGCCGCCCGAGTGCCGCACCGGCGGCGGCGGCGACTCGGCGGAGAGCGACAGCGAGAACGAGGGCCAGGGCGGCGGCGGCGGCGACCAGGAAGACCAGGGCCAGGGCGGTGTCGGCGACCGGGAAGAAGACCAGGGCCAGGGCGGCGGCCGCGACCAGGAAGAAGACCAGGGCCAAGGCGGCGGCGGCGACCAGGAAGAAGACCAGGGCCAAGGCGGCGGCGGCGACCAGGACGACGAAGACCAGGGCCAAGGTGGCGGCCGCGACCGGGAGGAAGACCGGGGCCAGGGCGGCGGCGGCGACCAGGACGACGAAGACCAGGGCCAGGGCCGGAGCGGCAGCCCGCCGCCGCTCGGCCCGGAAGAGCTCGAGCGCATCGGCCAGGAGCTCGAGAGGATCGCCCGGCAGGGCCGCGAGGCGGGCAAGTTCCATCGCCGGACGCTGCCCGAGCAGTTCAGCAAGGAGCACTGGGCGAACCCGGACCGGGTGATCTGGTGGTGAGCGAGAGAGGGGCGTCTACACGCCCGAGCGGATGTGCATGACGTCGCCGTCCCGGGCGACGTAGTCCTTGCCCTCGAGCCGCAGGATGCCCTCCTCGCGGCAAGCGGCGAGGGTCTTCAAGCGCACCAGATCGTCCCAGCGGACCACCTCGGCGCGGATGAAGCCGCGCTCGAGGTCGGAGTGGATCACGCCGGCGGCCGTCTTCGCCGTCGTCCCCCGGCGGATCGTCCAGGCGCGCACCTCGTCATCGCCGACGGTGAAGAACGAGGCCAGACCGAGCAGCTCGTAGCTGGCGCGGATGATCCGGTCGACGCTCGGCTCGGCCAGACCGAGATCGCCGAGGAACTCGGTCTGCTCGTCGGCGCTCAGGGCGGCGACCTCGGCCTCGATCGGGGCGCTGATCGCGATCGTCGAGACGCCGGCGCTGGCCTCCGGCGGCTCGCTGGCGGCGGCGCCGAGCCGATCCTCGTCGACGTTCAACGCCACCAGCATCGGCTTGGCCGAGAGCAGCTGGAAGCCGCGCAGGCGCTTCTCGTCGGCGGCTTCGAGCTCGATCTGGCGCAGCGGCGTCTCGCCGTCGAGGGCAGGCAGGACGACCTGCTCGAGCAGCTCCTGCTCGCGCGCCTCATCGGCGGTCAGCCCGCGCTTGCGTGATTTCTCGAGCCGCTCGAGTCGGCGAGTGACCAGCTCGTGATCCGCCAGGATCAGCTCCAGATCGAGGCTCTCGACGTCGCGCTGCGGGTCGACGCTGCCGTCGGGGTGCGCCAGCTCGGGATCCGCGAACGCGCGCACGACGTGGATCAGCGCATCCACTTCGCGCAGGCTCGGCAGGTCGAGGCTCTCGGCCCCTTCGCCCTTCTTGACCCCCGGGATGTCGACGTAGGTCACGGTCGCCGGGGTGAATTTGCGCGGCCGGAACAGGTCGCGGAGCTGGACCAGCCGATCGTCCGGCACGTTGGCCACGCCGACGTGCGTCTTCTTCGACTTCGCGTACTTGTCGGTCTGCTGGCTCGACCGAGTCAGCAGGTTGAAGAGCGTCGTCTTGCCGGCTTTGGCGAAGCCCAGGATCCCGACTTGCATAAGGGCGGCGATTCTACTCGCCGAGGCGCCGACCGGCGATCGTTCCGGGATCTCCTTGGCCGCGCGCCTACTCGAGCGACAGCGGGTAGGACTCGAGCTCGAGGCCGTCGGCGGCGAGCAGCCGGAGCGTGTAGCCCCCGCGATCGAGGCGATCGGTCGAGAAGCGCAGCGTGTAGCCGCCTTCGGGACGGCGCTCGAGACCCTGGCGCGTCCAGATCTCCACGCCTTCGGCGGTCTCGAGCCGGCAGCCGAGCGGCCCGCCGACGGTGAGCCGCGAGCTCAAGACCAGCACGACGCCACTGGCGCCGACCGGCACCCGGTTGACGACCTCCTCGTCCGCGGCGGCGCGGTCGCGCGGCTCGGCGCGCACGATCGGGACGTTGAGCTCGGCCCCCGCGGCGCTCGCCAGGCGGTCGCGCAGCGGCAGATAGGGCCGCTCTTCGCCGCCGTCCGGCAGATCGTCGGCGTCGCCCCGGAAGGTCGCTGCGACCCGCTCCGGTCCGCCGCTCCCCGGCCAGCTCGAAAGCCAGCCTACGGTCGAGACCAGCGCGGCGATCGAAGCCGCGATCGCCAGCCGCCGCCAGGGCGTCGCGCTCGGCTCGCGGCGCGCCGTCGGAAAGCGCGCCAGCCGCCCGTCTCGCTCCGCGGCCGGGGCCCGTTCAGGAGCCGCGGGCAGCCCCTCGTCGTCGATCTCCGTTGCGATCTCCGCCAGGGCCCGTCGGCTGTCGCGCACCAGCTCGAGCTGCTCCGCGCAGCTCGGGCAGCCCGCCAGATGGCTCTCGGCAGCGGCCCGCGACGCCGGCTCGGTGGCGCCGTCGAACGCCATTCCGACCAGCACGGCGGGCGGCAGGTGCTGGTCGAGGTGCGCGCCGAAGATCCCGATGGCGGCTCCGGTCTCGCTCAATTCATGCCGGCAGCCCGCGCACTCGTCCAGGTGGCGCGCGATCGACTCGGCCTCCTCCGGCGCCAGCGAACCGTTGGCAAACCAGGGAAGAAGCTCCGTGACTTGGCTGCACTCCATCATCTGCTCCCGATTCGTTGGGCGTTTGCGCGGTCGAGTTGTTACAGGAGCCGCGAGCGGATCTCGAGCGCCTGCTTGCGGCAGCGGAGCGCGCGCACCCGCAGGGCGCCCTCGGAGACCGCCAGGACGTCGCTCATCTCGCGATAGCTCAAACCGGCAAGGATCATCTGCCAGATCTCCTTGCACTGCTCGCCCACCTGTTTGAGGATGCGCTCCAGCAGGTCGGCGGTCTCGTGCTCGCTGGCCTCACGCCGGGCCCGCAGGCTCGACTCCTCGAGCAGCTTGCCGTAGTCGCCAAGCTCGGTCCAGCGCCAACGCTCCTTGCTGCGGATGAAATCCAGGCACGAGTGATTGGTGACTCGCCAGATATAGGTCCGGACGTGGGATTCGGCCCTGAACTTCCCTTTGTGCAGCAGCTTGAAGACCTCGAGCCGGATCGACTGCAGGACGTCATCCCACTCGGAGGCCAGCCGGCGGCGGAACGACAGGGCGGCCCGCTCGATCCAGCGGTCGATCCTGGCGACCGCTCGGGCATCGCCGGCCAGATATCGCTCCACGAACTCTTTTCCGCCGCGGTCTCCGCTGCCCATGGCACCCGTCCGCTCGAAGGTTGGGACAGAGGCAATGCTGACCGACGCTTCTGGGGAAGTCAAACCCCTTTGCGGCCGCGTCCCGGCCCCGGCAAATCCGACAGTTGTTAGGAACCGCCGTGGGTCGGCCGGGCGCCACCGCGCCGGCGTGACACAATCCGGCCGCGAGTCCGCGATCCAGGGGCCCGCCAGACCGCCGCGAAAGCGGAGAGAGGAGTGCTTCCAAGTGCGCGCCGCCATCCACACCGACAAGGGCCCGATCGAGCTCGAGCTGCACGCCGACAAGGCGCCACTGACCGTGGCCAACTTCGTCAACCTCGCCCAGCGCGGCTACTACGACGGGGTGAAATTCCATCGCGTGATCGCCAACTTCATGATCCAGGGCGGCGACCCGACCGGCACCGGCGCCGGTGGCCCGGGCTACCGCTTCGAGGACGAGTTCGATCCGTCGCTCAAGCACGACGGGCCGGGTGTGCTGTCGATGGCCAACGCCGGCCCGGGC
>JBFGLX010000321.1:0-4167 GCA_041575955.1 Thermoanaerobaculia bacterium | reverse complement strand
GCGGCGGATCCCCTCTCGACGGTCCACCGGTCGAACGTACCCGGCACCTGCGGCGCCTGTCACTCCGAGATCGCCGCGGCGTACGGCAGGAGCGTGCACGGCCAGGCCGCGGCCCTGGGTGTGCGAGAGTCGCCGGTCTGCACCGACTGCCACGGTGAGCACCGGATCCTGTCGCCGGCCCAGAAGGGCTCGCCGGTGTTCGCCTCCAACATCCCCAAGATGACGTGCGGCCGCTGCCACTCCGACCTGCGGCTGGCCGAGAAGTACGGTCTCGATCCCGGCAAGGTGCCCGCCTATCAGGACAGCTACCACGGGCTCGCCGGGCGCGCCGGGGCGGTCACGGTAGCGCACTGCGGCTCGTGCCACGGCATCCACGACATCCTGCCGTCGACCGATCCGGCGTCGCACACCCACAAGGACAACCTCGCCGCAACCTGCGGCAGCTGTCATCCGGGGGCGGGGAAGACGTTCGCGATCGGCGCGGTGCACGTGGTGGCGACCGATGCGGAGCACGCGGCGGTCTTCTGGGTACGGCGGATCTACCTATGGATGATCATCCTGGTGATCGGGGCGATGGTGATCCACAACGCGCTCGACCTCTACCGCAAGGCGCGGCGGCCGGGGCTGGTTCCCGACAGGATCCGCCACCGCGGGCCGGTGCGGATGTCGAAGGTCTTTCGGCTGACGCACGCGCTGCTGCTGTCGAGCTTCCTGGTCCTGGTCTACAGCGGGTTCGCGCTCACCTACCCGGAGGCCTGGTGGGCGAGCCCGCTCCTGCACTGGGAGGACAGCTTCGGCTTCCGCGGCTGGCTGCACCGGGTGGCGGCCGTCGTGCTGCTCGCTGCGGTGGCGGTCCACGCCGCGCACCTCGCCGCCAGCCGCCAGGCCCGGCGCCAGATGGCCGACTTCGTGCCCAACCGCGAGGACTGGGTCGAGCTCAAGGCGCGGGTCGCGTTCCTTTTCGGCCGCCGGGAGAGCCCGCCCCCGGCGGTGCCGGTCGGCTACCCGGAGAAGGCCGAGTACCTGGCGGTGCTCTGGGGCACGGCGCTCATGGCCGTCACCGGGTTCATGCTCTGGTTCGAGGGACCGATGCTGCGCTGGCTGCCCAAGTGGCTCCTGGACGTGGCGACGGTGGTCCACTTCTACGAGGCGGTCCTGGCGTCGCTGGCGATCGTGGTCTGGCACTTCTACTTCGTGATCCTGGATCCGGTCGTCTACCCGATGGACCCGGCCTGGATCACCGGCCGCTCGGCGGCGCGCAGGTTCGCCGAGCGGCTCGAAGGCTCGCGCCAGCGAAAGTCGGACGCCAAGCGCCCACCTCCGAAACCCTGACCGTTCCTCACTCAGCGGAACCCGGGGCGGGGGCGCCCCTCTCCCCCCGCGGCCCGCTAGAACTCGAGCGTGTCGAGCACCTCGGGCTGCGGTTCGTCCCAGGCGAGGATGCCGTGGCAGGTGTCGCAGTCCTGCGAGATCACGTCGCCGTCGGCGGTCTCGTGCTCGTCGTTGTGGCAGCGGTAGCAGCCGGGCGAGGCCTCGTGGCCGATGTGATCGGGATAGGTGTCCCAGCTGACGTTCATCGTGGGGAAGACGTTCCGGCAATAGAGCTCGGCGACGACGTGTCCCGCCGAGGCCACCTTGTCCGGCTCGCTGGCGAGGGTCTCCGGGTGGTTGTCGCGGTAGAACGCCTCGATGCGCCGTGGGATCTCGGCGCGCGCCGCCTCGTGGGAGGGGTACTCCTCGTTGAGGGCGGCGATCGCCTCGCGACGGATGTAGGGCAGCGAGGCCAGGTCGCCGACCGCCAGGGCGCCGTCGACCTCGGTCTCGGGACGGCCGTAGATATGGGTCGGGCGGTTGTGGCAGTCGACGCAGTCCATCGTGCGCCACTCCAGCTCGCCCGCGGCCGCCTCCCACCCCTCCTCGGCCTGCTCGGAGCTCAGGTAGGTCTTGACCGTGCCGTCGGCGAGCCGCATCTCGACGTCGTAGATCTTCTCGCGGGAGAGATCGGAGCGATAGCGGATCTCGACGCCCGGATCGACGTGCCAGTGGATGCCGTGGGAGCGGTCGCCGCGCTGGCCGCCGATGCGCATCAGCAGCACCGTCTTGAGCGGCGTGTTGGCCTCGTCGTCCTCGTGCCGGTCGATCACCCGCAGCTGGTTGCCGACGAACTTGGTCGGCCAGTGGCACTGCTCGCAGGTCTCGCGGGCCGGCCGCAGGTCGTGGACCGGCGTTCCGATCGGGCGCGAGTAGAGATTGAAGGTCACCGAGATCACCTGCCAGGCGCCGGAAAGCTTCGACTTGGCAAACCAGTCGGCGCCGGCGCCGATGTGGCACTCGACGCACTTGACCCGAGCGTGCGGCGAGCGGATGTACGCGGTGTACTCGGGCTGCATCACCGAGTGGCAGGCGGTGCCGCAGAACTCGTTGGACTCCATGACCTCGACACCCTTGTAGGTGGCGGTGGCGAAGACCATCACGTTGACCACCGAGAGCGCGACCACCACCAGGGCGATCTGGCGGGTGCGGCCCACGTTCAGATCGATCACCGGGAAGGGCGGCATGCGGCCGAGCTCCGCGGCGCGTCGATTTTCGCGGCGGATGCCGATCGGGATCATGATCAGGCCGATCGCCAGCAGCACCGGAAAGACCAGGTAGGCCAGGATTCCGATGTAGGGGCCGCCGTGGAAGCCCACCAGCTCGAGCAGAAACAGCGTCAGGACGATGGCGGTGCTGAAGGTGACGATCGCCGCGCCGGTCATGCTGATCGGGTTGCGGGTGATCGCGATGAGAAAGCTGCGCATTCAGGACTCCTCCTCCGGTCGAGGGAATCTTAATGTGCCGCGGCGAAGGTTGGTGAGCAGGTCAGGCTAGCTTCTGACGACCGCGAGCGGCCGGGTCGCCGGCGCCAGGCGAGCGGTGAAGTGGCGGAGCTGGCGCGGCTGCTCGACGATGACGAGGCCGCGCAGGCTGTGGGCGATCGAGGCCACCCGCTGGGCGACCTCGATGACGTAGTCGATGTGGCTCTTGGTGTAGACGCGCCGGGGCACGGCCAGCCGCAGCAGCTCGAGGGGTGCCCGTCCGAACATCAGGCTGCCGATCTCGACCCCCCGGACGCCGCCTTCGACGTAGAACGCGCAGGCCAGCGCCTGGGCCGGGAACTCGGACGCCGGGATGTGCGACAGGAACGCCCCGGCGTCGACGTAGATGGCGTGGCCACCGGGGGGTTGGACGATCGGCATCCCCGCCTCGACCAGCCCCTCGCCGAGATAGCGGACGGACGCCAACCGGTAGCGGAGGTAGTCTTCGTCGACCACCTCGCGCAAGCCGACGGCGATGGCCTCGAGGTCGCGGCCGGCGAGCCCGCCGTAGGTGGGGAAGCCCTCGGTCAGGATGAGCAGCTGCCGCTCCTGCTCGGCCAGGTGGTCGTCGTTGGCGGCGAGGAAGCCGCCGATGTTGGCGAGGCCGTCCTTCTTGGCGCTGAACGTCGCCCCGTCGGCGAGCGCGAAGGTCTCGCGGGCGATCGACTCCACCGGGCGGTCGGCAAAGCCCGGCTCGCGCAGCTTGATGAAGTAGGAGTTCTCGGCGAACCGGCAGGCGTCGAGATAGAACGGCACGCCGCATCGCCGGCTGAGCTCGCTCGCGGCCCGCAGATTGGCCAACGACGCGGGCTGCCCGCCACCGGAGTTGTTGGTGATCGTGGCGATGACGCAGGCGACCCGACCGGACTCCTCGCCCAGCGTCCGCTCGAGCGCCTCGAGATCGAAGTTGCCCTTGAACGGATGCTCGGTGGCGGGGCGGAGCGCCTCGGGGGTCGGGAGATCGATCGCGCGGCCGCCCAGGAACTCGACGTTGGCCCGGGTGGTGTCGAAGTGGGTGTTGCTGATCACCACCTTGCCGCCGACGCCGAGGCAGGAGAAGAGGATCCGCTCCGCCGCGCGCCCCTGGTGGGTCGGAATGATGTGCTCGAAACCGGTCAGCTCGTGGATCCGATCGCGAAACCGGTACCAGGAGTCCGCTCCGGCGTACGACTCGTCGCCGCGCATCAGGCCTGCCCACTGCTCCGACGACATCGCGCCGGTGCCCGAATCGGTCAGCAGATCGATCAGGATGTCCCGCGCCGGGATGCGGAAGAGATTCCAGCCGGCGCGCTCGAGGATCTCCAGGCGCTCG
>JBFGLX010000320.1:0-4200 GCA_041575955.1 Thermoanaerobaculia bacterium | reverse complement strand
GGCGACCCCGAGCGCCTGCTCGAGCACCTCGCCGACGCTCAGATTCCTGAGCGAGCCGCCGATGCCGCTGGCGCAGAAGCGGCAGCCGACGTCGCATCCGACCTGGGTGCTGAGGCAGACGGTGCGCCGCCCCTCGGCGCCGGGAGCCGGGATCATCACGCTCTCGGTGGTCGAGCCGTCGGCCCAGCGCACGAGCAGCTTGGCGGTGCCGTCGGGCGCCTCCGAGCGCGCCAGCTCGGTTGCGGTGCGGATCCGCAGCCGCTCGTCGAGCCGCGACCTGAGGCCGGCGGGCAGGTCGGTCATGGCCTCGAAGTCGCGGGCGCGCCGGCCGTAGGCCCAGGCGAGTATCTGCCGCGCCCGGTAGGCCGGCTCGTCGAGCTCCGCCAGGCGCCGCTCGAGCTGCTCGGGGCTCAGGTCGAGCAGGTTCGCGCGCTCCGCCATGGCGTCAGTATAGGCGCCGGAGTCCGGTCGCTCCCGGCCCGGTCGCCCGGCCCCGTGGACGAAGGCTGATGAGCAGGAGCCGGCGAGATGTTAGAGTTCGCCCGTTCGCGACTCCCGGCCGGCCGCCGGCCGGGCGGAGGCGTGCAACGTCAACCCCATGCGCATCGCCAAGCTCATTCCGCTCCTCGTCTGCCTCGTTCCGGCCGTCATCGTCGCCGGCTGCTCGGAGGGCTCGACCACCAGCCCCACGGCGCCCGACGGCACGCCCCTGGTCTTCGCGGGCACGGTCGGCTTTGGCGGCACCAGCGCGCACGACCTCGTGCTGCAGAGCGACAGCCTGCTGTCGATCACCCTCGTCGAAGTGAACATCCTGCTCTGGGACATCACCCGGGCACCGACCAGCAACCTCGTCTTCGGGCTCGGCCTCGGCCAGCGGAATGACGAGGGGGAGTGCGCCCTGAGCAGCAACGTCCTGCTGGCCCGAAACCAGCTCAGGATCTACCGACTGTCCAAGAACGCCTACTGCCTGACCGTCTTCGACGCCGGCTCCTTCCCCGAGGACGCGCTGGTCGGCTATCGGCTGCGGGTCGAGCTCACCTCCTAGGAGCCCCAGACCGACATGACGCCCAACACCCGTTTCCGAGCCGTCCGGTGGCTTGCCGTTCTGGCGATCGTCACCACCGCGATCGGCTGCAAGAGCGACTCCACTCCGACGGCGCCCCCGGAGATGGAGCAACCGCCGCGAGTCGCCGAGAGGTTCAGGGGCACCTTCGGCCAGAACGAGCAGTCGGAGCACCGCTTCACGGTCACCGCCACCGGCAACGTCGAGCTCAAGGTCATCAAGCTCGAGCCGGTCCCGACCCTCACGGTCGGCCTCGGCATCGGCAGGTTCGACGCCACGGCGGACCCGTCGTGCTCGTTGTTCGCCTCGGACAGGCGCGTGGTCGTGGGCTCGACGCTGCTGTCGGCGAACCTCGCTCCCGGCGAGTACTGCGTCCGGATCTTCGACGTCGGCAACGTCTTCCCGGATGCGACGGTGACGTATACGGTCGAAGTGCTGCATCCCTGATCGGATCTCCTTCCTCACCCTCCCCGCCCTCGCGGGGGAGAGGGCCACCGCCGCCCGGCACCCGCTTGATCGGGCCGTTGCTCTCTGCCGCGGCGTTCGACTCGCCTCCGGTTCGTGGTACGGAAAGGTCTCGGGCACCCCGTCCGGGGCTGGCTCGGGCCCCTTCTGAAACCGGATCGCGAGAGCCTTGCCAGGCGACAAGGCCTGGCAAGTCTCCTCTTGAGGTGACTGAGAGGGGCGCTGCGCTCTAGGCCCCGTCTGGGGTGCCCGAGCCCTTTCCGAACCACGACCCGCCCCCGAAAGGCCGGCGGGGGGCGCTATGATGGGCGCGATTGGGGGGAGTTTCGGTGGCCTGGTGGATCTGGATGATTATCGGCCTGCTCCTGCTCGGGGCCGAGATGGCCGTTCCGGGCGGCATCGTGCTGCTCTTCTTCGGCGCCGCGGCGCTGATCGTGGGGCTGCTGGTGGCGCCGGGGCTCGCGCTTCCGGTCTGGGGGCAGTTCGGGCTTTTTTCGCTGATCTCCGTGGGCTCCCTGCTTACCCTGCGCGGACCGATCCAGCGCTGGCTCAAGCGCAGCCAGATGCCCGCCGCCGAGGTCGACTCGCTGCTGGGTGAGACCGCGGTGCTGGCCCAGGACCTGGCGCCCGGCGCGCGCGGCCAGGCGGAGCTGCGCGGCACGACCTGGAGCGCCCGCAACGCCGGCCAGCAGACGCTGGCCGCCGGACAGGAGTGCGTGGTCGAACGGGTCGAGGGACTGACGCTTTTCGTTCGGGGGAACTGATGACCGGAACCGTGATCGTCTTCGTCGTGGTCGCCGTGGTGGTGATCGTCGTGATCGCCAAGACGGCGGTCGTCGTGCCGCAGCAGAACGCCTACGTCGTCGAGCGCCTGGGCAAGTACCACAAGACGCTGGCGGCCGGCTTCCACATCCTGCTGCCGTTCTTCGACGGCATCCGCTACAAGCACTCGCTCAAGGAGAACGCGATCGACATTCCGGAGCAGATCTGCATCACCCGCGACAACGTCCAGGTGGGGGTCGACGGAGTGCTCTACCTCAAGGTCATGGACCCGCAGCGGGCCTCGTACGGCGTGACCAACTACCTGTTCGCCATCACCCAACTCGCCCAGACAACCCTGCGCAGCGAGGTCGGCAAGATCGATCTCGACCGGACGTTCGAGGAGCGCACCCACATCAACGCCCAGGTGGTCGCCGAGGTCGACAAGGCGTCGGACGCGTGGGGGATCAAGGTCCTGCGCTACGAGATCAAGAACATCAACCCGCCGCAGGACGTCCTGGCGGCGATGGAAAAGCAGATGCGCGCCGAGCGCGAGAAGCGGGCCGTGATCCTGACTTCCGAGGGCACGCGCGACGCCGCGATCAACAACGCCGAGGGCGACAAGCAGCAGGTGATCAAGGCCTCGGAGGCGGCCAAGCAGCGCCAGATCAACGAGGCCGAGGGGGAGGCCGCGGCGATCCTGGCGGTCGCGGCGGCGACGGCGGAAGGCCTGCGCAGGGTGGCCGAGGCGACCCAGGCGCCGGGCGGCTACGAGGCCGTCCAATTGCGCGTGGCCGAGGACTACATCAACCGCTTCGGGGAGCTGGCGAAAACAAGCAACACGCTCGTCCTGCCGGCGAGCGTGGCCGACGTCGGCTCGATGATCGCGCTGGCGATGAACGTCATCAAGCAGTGGCCCGCGACCGGCGGCCCGGCCCCTCGGGCGACGCGCGCGTAGGGCAGCCCGCGGTCCGCGTTCGAAAGCTTCCCGATCGCGCGGCCGCGTGACTCACCGCATCGTGCGTCGACGTTTCCCTGGCTGGACGATCGGACGAGTCACGTCTCAGCGCGGATCCGCGGCAGCGCCCGGCGGCGCGGCGAGCCGGCGCTCGATGTCGGCGATCTTCTCGAGGACCGCGCTCCGATCGCCTGCGGTGGCGGGGCCCCGGGCGAGGTACCCGCGGTAGGCGGCCAGCGCCCCCTCGAGATCCCCCTCGTCCTCGAGCGCCACGCCCAGGCGCGCTGCGGCGTGCGCATAGGACGGATCGGAGGCGAGCGCCTCGAGGTACAGGACCTTCGATTCCGACGCGCGGCCGGTGGCCCGCAGCACCTCCGCCAGGTTCGTCAGCGTGCGCGGCTCCCCCGGGTCAATCGCGAGGACGTCGCGCAGGATCCCCTCCGCGTTCGCGAGGTCCCCCAGCCGGATGAAGACGATGCCGAGGTTGATGCGGGCGCGCAGCATGCCGGGATCGGTGGCGACGGCCGCCTCCAGATCGGCGCGGGCCCCCTCGAGATCGCCCGCGTCCATGCGCATCCGGGCGCGGTTGAAGAGCGCCTCGGGATGGGAGGGGTCGAGCTCCAGGGCGCGATCGAAAAACGCGGCGGCCGCATCCATGTCCCCCCGCTCCGCCGCGAACACGCCGAGGTTGATGTAGGGGCGGGTCCGATCGGGCGCCCGGCGGGCCGCCTCCTCCCAGAGCCGGCGCGGCTCGGACCAGACGGCGGCCCGGGCGTACAGGGCCGGCGCGAGCAGGAGCGCGAGGACCGGCGCCGCCAGGCGGACGAGGATCCTCCCGCCGCGCGACGGTGCCGCCGGCCGCCCGGCGACGGACGGGGATCGAGAGCGTCGCGGCACGGCATGCAGGAGGCCGGCCAGGCCGATCGAGGCGCCGAGCATCGGCAGATAGGCGCGC
>JBFGLX010000319.1:0-4210 GCA_041575955.1 Thermoanaerobaculia bacterium | reverse complement strand
CGAGGCGCCGCCGCAGGACCCCGCTCCGGCCGCGCCCGCGCCGACCGGCCCCCTGACCCGCGTCGAGGAGGTCCGCTGGCAGGCTGCGGTCGGCGTCACCCTGTTGGAGCTGGTGGCCGACGGCGCGTTCGCCACCGACGGCTACACCCTCGAGCGCCTCGAGGACCCGCCGCGGCTGCTGCTGAAGATCGCGGGGGTGACGGCGCCCCTGGAATCGCCCACGGTCGCGGTCGGCAGCGAGGAGGTCGTGGGGGTGCGCACCGGCCTGCACGGCTCGCCGCCAGCGACCAGCTTGCACGTGGTGGTGGACCTCGCCGATCCGACCGCCCAGGTCACCGCGGCGGAGATCCGCGGCGCGGTGCTTCAGCTGCGGGTCGCTTCGTCCGCCATCTCGCCGTAGGCGGCCTCGGCGGCGGCGCGCCCACCGGCTCCCGCCGGCGCCTGCAGCAGCTCGTCCAGGGCCCCCAGCAGCGCCAGCACGTTCGCCCGGCGGCAGCTCTCGCCCATCAGCCCGATGCGCCAGACCCGGCCCGCGAGATCGCCCAGCCCGCCGCCGATCTCGATGTCGTGCTCGTCCAGCAGGCGCCGGCGAACCTCGGCGTCGTCGACGCCCGCCGGCAGGCGGACCGCGTTGAGCATCGGCAGCCGGTGGCCCGGCTGGGCGAAGGGCTCACAGCCGAGGGCGCCGAGGCCGGCGAGGAGCGCCGAGCTGTTGCGGGCGTGGCGGGCGAAGCGCGCGCCGAGGCCCTCCTCGAGGACCACCGCCAGCGCCTGGTGGAGCGCGTAGCTCATCGAGATCGGCGCCGTGTGGTGGTAGGTTCGCCGCCCTTCGGCCCAATAGTCGCGCAGCATCGAAACGTCCAGGTACCAGCTCGGCACCTTGCGGCGCCGGCGGGAGATGCGCTCGACGGCGCGCTCGCCGAAGGTGATCGGCGCCAGCCCGGGCGGGCAGCTGAGGCACTTCTGGGTGCCGCTGTAGCAAGCGTCGATTCGCCAGTCGTCCACCTTGAGCTCGGCGCCGGCGAGCGAGGTGACGGCGTCGACCAGCAGCAGCCGGCCGCTGTCGCGGCAGAGGGCGCCGATCTCGGCGAGCGGCTGATGGGCGCCGGTGGAAGTCTCGGCGTGGACCAGGGCGACCAGCCGGATGTCCGGATTGGCGCTCAAGGCGTCGGCGATCTCCTGCGGGTCGAACACCTCGCCCCAGGGCCGGTCGATGCGGTAGAGATTGGCGCCGATGCGGTCGACGACGTCGCACATCCGGCCACCGAAGACCCCGTTGACGCACACCAGCACGTCGTCAGCGGGCTCGATCAGATTGACCAGCGCCGCCTCCATGCCGGCGCTGCCGGTGCCGGAGACGGCGAAGGTGAGCGGGTTGGCGGTCTCGAAGACTTGGCGCAGCAGCGACTGCAGCTCGTCCATGACCCGCAGGAAGAGCGGATCGAGGTGGCCCATCACCGGCTGGCCGAGGGCCTCGTAGACCCGCGGGTGAACGTTGGAGGGGCCGGGACCGAGCAGCAGCCGGCGCCGGGTTTCGAGCTCGGGCGGGGCGGTGCGAGGGCTCATCTAAGGGTCTCCTGCATGACGGCGGACGTCGGCTCGGACGCCGCCGGCCGGCCAGAATAGTACTTGCCAACGAGGTCTCCAGCGGCCCAGGCTGTACAATAGGCGGCTGAACTGGGTCGCGTCCTGAACGCGCGGCAGGAGGAGCACACAGTGCCTTATAGCGAATTGATGGTTGCGCCGATGCGAGCGGAGCTCGCCAGCATCGGTTTCGAAGAGCTGCGGACCGCGGAGGACGTCGAGCGGTTCATGAACGACGGGGAGGGCTCGGCGCTGCTGGTCCTCAACTCGGTCTGCGGCTGCGCCGCCGGCCAGGCCCGGCCCGGGGTGCGCAAGGCGCTCGAGAGCGCCGTCAAGCCCGACCGGCTGGCCACGGTCTTCGCCGGCCAGGACCTGGAGGCGACCGCCCGGGCGCGCAGCTACTTTTCGGACATCCCGCCGAGCAGCCCGTCGATGGCCCTGCTCAAGGGCGGCGAGGTGGTCTACTTCGTGCCGCGGCATCGCATCGAGAGCCGCTCGGCCGACGAAGTTGCGGCGGACCTGACCGCCGCCTTCGAGCGCTACATCGCCGCCGCGACCCCGGCCTAGACACCTGCACGCACCGAGCTCTGGACGGATGAGTCGAGTTTATTGCGGGGAGAGAGGGATCGAGGGTTGAGAGGGGTGATGCGCTAGATGGCTGCAGTCTTCCACCCCGGCCACCACGAGCTCCACGGCATCACCGTGGTCGTCGACACCGCCGGCCCCGAGATCTACGTCGGCCGCTGCGACGACATGGACGAGCGCCAGGTGATCCTGCTCGACGTCGACGTCCACAAGGACGGTGACGGCGGCCGCTCGAAGGCGGAGTACGTGGAGCGTGCCGCGCAGCTCGGCGTGTGGAAGAAGTTCGACCGCCTGGTCGTCCCGCGCGCGCAGGTGACCTCGGTCAAGCGCCTGGGTGAGCTTTGATCTGGGTCGGCGTCGGCGCCGCCGTGTGCGCGCTGTCGGTGCTGGCCGGGGCCTTCGGGGCGCACGGCCTCAAGGCGCGGCTCGATCCGGACTCGCTGGCGCTCTGGGAGACCGCGGCGCGCTACCTGATCTACTCCGGCTTCGGCCTGATCGCGATCGGCCTCGCCGGCCAGGCGATGGGCAAGCCGGTCGGCGCGGCCGGCTGGGCGCTGCTCGCCGGCGGCGCCGTCTTCTCCGGCACGGTCGCGGTCCTGGCCCTTGGCGGCCCGCGCTGGCTCGGCGCGATCACCCCGATCGGCGGCCTCCTGATGATCGCCGGGTTCGCCCTGCTGGCCGTTCAGGCCTGGCGCGGCTGAGCCGCGACGTTGCGGGCCCCTGGGCGACCGGATACGATCCGGGCGCTAGGAGGAACCGACTAGATGGCCAACGGAATCGCGCGCATACCGGTGCCCGCCAACGAGCCGCTGCGGGCCTACGCGCCGGGCTCGGCGGAGAAGCGGGCGCTCAAGGCCCGGCTCGAGCGGATGCTCGCCGAAGAGGTGGACGTGCCGCTGATCATCGGCGGCCAGGACGTCCATACCGGCAGCACCGGCACTGCGATCTGTCCCCACGACCACGCCCACGTTCTGGGCACCTTCCACCAGGCGGGCGAGGACGAGGTCGCCCGCGCGATCGCCGCCTCGCGGGAGGCGTGGGGGGAGTGGTCGGAGATGCCCTGGGAAGCGCGTGCCTCGGTGCTGCTCAAGGCGGCGGATCTGCTGGCCGGGCCGTGGCGCGACACGATCAACGCGGCGACGATGCTCAACCAGTCGAAGACCGCGTACCAGGCCGAGATCGACGCCGCCGCCGAGCTGATCGACTTCTGGCGCTTCAACGCCTTCTACATGCAGCAGATCTACGAAGACCAGCCGGGCTCGGTGCGCGGTCTCTGGAACCGCCTGGAGTACCGGCCGCTCGAGGGCTTCGTGTTCGCGGTGACGCCGTTCAACTTCACCTCGATCGGCGGCAACCTGCCGACGGCGCCGGCGCTGATGGGCAACACGGTGCTTTGGAAGCCGGCCTCGACCGCGGTGCTCGCCGCCTACTACATCATGCGGCTGCTCGAAGAGGCGGGCCTGCCGCCCGGGGTCATCAACTTCGTTCCCGGACGCGGCAGCCAGGTCGGGAATCCGGCGATGGCCAGCGAGCATCTCGCCGGCGTCCACTTCACCGGCTCGACCGGTGTCTTCCAGGGCATGTGGAAGCAGATCGGCGACAACATCGCCGGCTACCGGAGCTACCCGCGGATCGTCGGCGAGACCGGCGGCAAGGACTTCGTGTTCGCGCACCCGAGCGCCGACGTGCCGGCGTTGGGAACGGCCCTGATCCGGGGCGCGTTCGAGTACCAGGGCCAGAAGTGCTCGGCGGCCTCGCGGGCGTACGTGCCGGCGTCCCTGTGGCAGGCCGTGCGGGCGGACTTGGTCGAGCGGGTCGGCTCGATCGCGATGGGACCGCCCACCGATTTCCGCAACTTCATGGCCGCGGTGATCGACGAGAGCTCGTTCGACAACATCATGGGCTACATCGAAGAGGCGCGCGCGTCGGACCAGATGGAGATCGTGGTCGGCGGCGGCGGCGACAAGTCGGTGGGCTACTTCGTCGAGCCGACCGTGGTCCTGACCCGCGATCCGCGGTCGCGGCTGATCCGCGAGGAGAT
>JBFGLX010000318.1:0-4223 GCA_041575955.1 Thermoanaerobaculia bacterium | reverse complement strand
TCCCTACCCGTGGGTCGAGGGCGAGCTGCACGAGGTGGTGCTGATCTCGGCCACCGGCGTCACCTTCGCGCACGAGATCGCGGTCGCCGTGGCGACGCCGCGGCCGAGCGCGCGCTTCTTCGGCATCTTCGCGCTCATCGGGCTCTACGTCGGCGTGCTGCCGGTGGCGATCGGCCTGCTCTGGTATCCGCTCATGCGGACGCTCGGCCGCGCCGGCTACGACTTCGTCCTCGCCCTGACCGTCGGCCTGCTGATCTTCCTGTTCGTCGACACCGCCCACGAGGGGCTGGAGTCGGCCGGCGCGGTCGCCCACTCCTACCAGGGGGTGAGCCTGTTCGTGCTCGCCGCGCTGCTCGCCTACCTCGCGATCGAGGGCTTCGGCGCCTGGCTCAAGCGCCGCCAGCCGGCGGCCGCGGGCGCGGCCGACGAGCGCACCGTGGCCGCCTGGGCGACGGCGCTGCTGGTCGCCATCGGCATCGGCCTGCACAACTTCGGCGAGGGGCTGGCGATCGGCGCCGCGTTCGCCCTCGGCGAGACGGCGCTCGGCGCGCTCCTGATCCTGGGCTTCACGCTCCACAACACCACCGAGGGGCTGGCGATCGTCGCGCCGCTGGCCGCGACCCGCACCGGCCTCGGCCGGCTGTTCCGGCTCGGGCTGGTGGCCGGAGCGCCGACCATCCTCGGCGCCTGGATCGGCGGCTTCGTCTATTCGCCGGTCTGGTCGGTGGTCTTCCTGGCGGTCGGCGCCGGAGCGATCGCCCAGGTGGTCGTCCAGATCACCCGCTCGCTGGCGGGCGAGCGCGAGCTGGCGGTCTTCCTGCGCAGCCGGCCGGTGATCGGCGGCCTGATCGCCGGTTTCGGAGTCATGTACCTGACCGGCATGCTGGTCGGCTGACGAGGTAACGGGATGAGCGAACAGACCAAGAGACGCTTCGCGCAGCTCCTGATCCTGGCGCTGGTGGCCGGGGCGCTGTCGTTCGCCATGGCGGCGGCGTCGAAGCAGCGGCCGCGGGAGATCGTGCTCGTGGCCCGCGACATGGCGTTCTACCTGGAGGGCGACCCGAGCCCCAACCCGACCCTGGTGGTAGCGCCCGGCGAGTCGGTCCGGCTGCGGCTCGTCAACCGGGATCGCGGCATGCTGCACGACTGGGCCGTCGACGCCTGGCGGACCTCGACCCGGCTCCTGCCGGGCGACGGCAGCTCCGACGCGGTCGTCTTCACGGCGCCCGGCGAGCGCGGCGAGCATGAATACGTCTGCTCCACCCATGCGCTGCTGATGCGCGGCCGGCTCGAGGTCCGCTGAGCCGCCCTGCCCCGGAGCCACCGATGTCGTTCTCCCCCGGCCTGGCCGCGCGCTCGATTCTCACGCTGGCGATCTTCGTCGCGCCGGTGGCCCTCGCGCAGGAGGACGACCCGCTGGTCAGCGATCGTCCCGACTTCACCGAGAGCGCGGTCACCGTGGCGCCGGGGCGGGTCCAGGTGGAGGCGGGGGCCACCCACACCGAGACCGGCGACAGCGAGAGCCAGGAGATCGGCGAGGTGCTGGTCCGCATCGGCGTCGCCCGGCGGCTCGAGCTGCGCCTCGGACTCAATTCCTGGACCCGGGTCGACGCCCCGGGACGCGCCGACGTGAGCGGGCTCGTGGACGCCTCGGTGGGCGCCAAGCTCGCCCTGGGCGAGACCCTGGGCTGGACCACGGCCGTGCTGCTCGGCACCACCCTGCCCACCGGCTCGAGCGAGCTGCGCGCGCCGGATCCGCAGCCCGGCGTCGTCCTGGCGGCCCAGCGCGATCTGACCGGCGCGGTCTCGGTCGGCGCCAACCTCGGCTACAGCTACGCCAGCGCCGGCGGTGCGCGGTTCGGCGAGAGCGTGGCCAGCGTCGCGCTCGGCGTCGGGGTCGCCGAGGCCACCGGCGTCTTCTTCGAGCTCTACGGCACCGTGCCGGCGTCCGCGGGCGGCCCGGAGACCTACTACTTCGATACCGGCGCCACCTACGGCTTCGGGCCCGACCTCCAGGTCGACCTGCGCGTCGGCTTCGGCCTCAACTCGGCCGCCGACGACTTCTTCGCCGGCGCCGGAATCGTCTGGCGGCGGTAACGTCGCCCAGGGCCTCGCGCCCTCCCGCACCCGATCCCACCGGGCGGCGGCAAGCCCGCCCCGACGGATCTCCCGACGCGAGGCGGCAACCCCCACCCGACGGATCTCCCGATGGAGGGCACTCCCCTTGCTCCGAAGCCGGGTTGCAAGGCCGAGGGCACTCCCCTTGCTCCGAACCCCCCCGTGGCATACTCCCCGCCATGGGCCGGCTGACCGCCACCGCCTCGGCGATCGTCGGCTGCTGCCGCTTCTTGGCGGCACGCTCGCAACGGTTCGAGGACCTGGTGGCGGAGGTGTCCGCGCGCCTCATGCTGTCCCGGCAGACGGAGCTGCCGCCCGGCGACAACGTCTTCGACCCGGCGGAGCTTCCGGCGCGCACCGAGGAGTTCAACCGCGCCTCCGAGCGCTACTTCGCGCAGCGCCGCGAAGACGAGCACCTGCTGCGCAAGCCGTATGGCGACCCGCTGGCCTTTCCGCGCGCACTGTTCGACCTGGGCGTCCTGACGCGCTGGCTGCGCCTGAGTCCCGGAGAGACGGTCCTGGAGCTCGGCGCCGGCACCTGCTGGCTGTCGCACCTGCTCAACCGCTTCGGCTGCAAGACGATCGCGGTCGACGTCTCGGAGACCGCGCTCGAGCTCGGCCGCGAGCTGTTCGAGCGCGAATCTTCGACCGACTGGGACCTGGGCCCGGAGTTCGTGGTGTACGACGGCCACCGGATTCCGCTGGCCGACGGCAGCGTCGACAAGATCGTCGTCTACCACGCCTTCCATCACGTGCCCAACCAGGAGGAGATCCTGGTCGAGCTCTGCCGCGTCCTCGGCGACGGCGGCGTCGTCGCGATGTGCGAGCCCGGACGGCGCCACTCGAGGCAGCCGCACAGCCGGCTCGAGATGGACAGGCATGGCGTGCTCGAGAACGAGATCCTCGTCGAGGAGCTCGAGGTGCTGGCTCTGCGCTGCGGCTTCTCGCGGCTCTGCGTCGTGCCGGTGACGGTGTCCAGTCCCCTGGAGGTGCCGCCACGCGAGCTGGCGGCGTTCCTGCGCGGCGAGGGCCTCGGGAACTTCTGGCGCTCGCTCTGCAACGACATCCGGGATTCGCCCTACATCGTCATCTACAAGGGAGACTTCGTTCCCACCAGCCGCCTGCCCCAGCGGCTCGCGGCCAGGGTCGAAAAAGTCGGCGGCGGCGGGACGGTCGCCGCGGCCGCCGGCACCCCCGCCCGCCTGCGCTTTCGCCTGACCAACACCGGTGACACCCGCTGGCTCGCCGCCATCGACGGCCAGCCCGGCTGGACCCGCCTCGGGGCGCACCTCTACCGGGCCGGCGACGGCTCGGCCGAGCTCGAGTTCGACTGGTGCCGCTGGCGGCTGCCGCGCGACGTCGATCCGGGCGAGCGGGTGGAGCTCGACGTCGAGCTACCGGGACTCGCCGAGCCGGGGGAGTACCGCGTGGTGCTCGACCTGGTCGCCGAGGAGGTCCTCTGGTTCGCGCGCCACGACTCCCCGACGCTCGAGCTGCGGCTGGTCGTCTCCGGCTGAGAGATCGGATCCACGGCTCCCCGGACTCCTGGGCCCCTCCCCTACGAGTCTTCTGATGGAGGGGTTGCAAGGGGAGGGCACTCCCCTTGCTCCGAAGCCGGGTTGAAAGGCCGAGGGCTCTCCCCTTTCTCCGAAACCCTCCAGAAGTCATCGTCCAGACCCAGCCCGGCGAAGATCCGGCGGATCTCCTCCGGCCGCGGCCGGCGTGAGTCGGGCGCCAGGCGGTTCGCGTACCAGGCCGTCGCCAGCCCCCAGAGCTGGTCGATCGTGACCCATGGAGCGAGCGGCCGCCCCTGCTCCCGGCACCACTCTCGAACCTGTTCTTCCGACCGGAAGAAGAGCATGGTCCGTCAGGTGAAGACGATGTCGTCCCACCAGGCGGCGGCCGGAATCGGCGTGTGAAAGAGCCAGTCGGACGGCTCCGGGCCGGCGGGACCGACCTCGAGGCGCAAGATCGCCTTCGACTGCTCGCAGCGCGAGTGGACGACGCCGGGACGGCCGAGCGCCGCCACGATCCCGAGCACGTCCCAGGCGCAGTTGGCGAAGTACTCGTTGTCGCCCACCTCGGCCACGTGCTGCGTGGGAACG
>JBFGLX010000317.1:0-4261 GCA_041575955.1 Thermoanaerobaculia bacterium | reverse complement strand
CTCGCCCGGGTGACGTCTTCGAAGGTGCCGTCGCCCCGGTTGCGCAGCAGGGTGTCGGGACCGAAGTTCCTGACGTAGAGATCGGGCCAGCCGTCGTTGTCGAAATCGCCGGTGGCGACGCCGACGCCGTACTCGGTGGCCCGGAGGCCGCTGCTCACGGTGACGTCGACGAAGCGCGGCGTGAGGGCGCCACCGGCGACGACCGCCGAGTCGTTGCGGTAGAGCCGGTCGGTGAGCGGCTCGGGATAGCGCGTCGGCAGAAGCGCGTCGGCGAGCGTCTTGCCCGCGCCCAGCATGCGCCCCTGGGTCACGTAGAGGTCGAGATCGCCATCTCGATCGTAGTCGAGCAGCGCCGCGCCGCCGCCCATGTGCTCGGAGAAGTAGAGCTGCCCCGACATGCCGTTGAAGTAGTGGAAGTCGAGACCGTGCTCGAGGGCGCGATCGACGAACAGGTCGTCCTCCGCGCCACAAGCCGGCGCCGCCAGCGGAACGAACGCCGCCCAGCCCGCCGCCAGCACGACCGCGCCCGCGCCAAGACGGCTCGTCGCCGCCGGTCTGTCTCGCATCTCTCCCGTCAAGCTCCTGCTCTCCGATAGGCCGGCATGGTCGCGGCTGTCTGATCCCTGTTCAAGAAACGTTCCATCGTGGCCCGGGGGCGCCCGATTGTAGCCCGCGACCCGGCGCCGCCACCGGTCTCGACCCGCCGTCACTATGCTAAGATCCTGCCGATCGTGGACGACTCGCCCGACCCCCAACCACCTGATCTAGCCCCCAACCGAGATCGCAGGAGCCGCCGGCCCCGACGGGCCGGAGCGGCAGAGTCTCGTTGATGAGCGGCCTGTGGCTGATCGCGGCCGGCGGGCCGCCGGTGGAGCTCGCGCTCAATCCCTGGCTGGGGCTCGCCCTGGGCATGTTCCTGGTGATGCTCAACGGCTTCTTCGTCGCCGCCGAGTTCGCCCTGGTCAAGGTGCGCCCGACCCAGCTCGACCCGCACGTCGAGCAGGGCGACCGCCGCGCCAAGGCCGCGCGCCACATGGTCGCCCACCTCGACGCCTATCTCTCGGCCACCCAGCTCGGCATCACGCTGGCCAGCCTGGGCCTCGGCTGGATCGGCGAACCGGCGTTCGCCTGGCTGCTCGAGCCGCTGGTTTCCAAGATTCCCGGCGCCAGTCCGGCGCTGCTGCACACGATCAGCCTGACGACCGCCTTCGCCTTCATCACCATCCTGCATATCGTGCTCGGCGAGCTGGCGCCGAAATCGGTCGCCATCCGGATGCCCGAAGCGACCAGCCTCTGGGTTTCGCTGCCGCTGATCGCCTTCTACAAGGTCAGCTATCCGGCGATCTGGATCCTCAACCACGCCGCCAACGCGATCCTCAAGATGTTCGGCATCGAGCCGGTCTCCGAGGAGGAGGCGGCGCACACCGAAGAGGAGCTGCGGCTGATCCTCGCCGCGACCCAGCCCGACGCCATCTCCGATCAAAAGCGCGACATCCTCGACAACGTGTTCGAGCTGTCGCACCGGACGGCGCGGCAGATCATGGTGCCGCGGCCGGACGTCGTCTTCCTGTCGACCAACAAGTCGGTCGCGGAGAACCTCGAGGTCGCCCGCACCAGCGGCCACACCCGCTTTCCACTCGCCGAGGAAGGCGACCTGGATCGGGTCGTCGGCTTGATCCACATCAAGGACATCTTCCGCGCCGACCCGCCGCCCGAGCGCCTGATCCCGCTCAAGCGCGAGATCGCGTTCGTCCCCGACACCATGCGCCTCGACCGCCTCCTGCGCCGAATGCGGGCCGAGCGCAGCCACCTGGCCGCGGTGCTCGACGAGTACGGCGGCGTGAGCGGCATCGTCACCATGGAAAACGTGATCGAGGAGATCGTCGGCGAGATCCAGGACGAGTTCGACCTCGAGCCGCCCGAGCTGGTCAAGACCGACGAGTCGACCTACGAGATCTCCGGGCAGATGCTGGTCAAGGACCTCGAGGACGAGCTCGAGATCGAGTTCAGCGACCGCGACGAGGACACCATCGGCGGCGTCATCCTCTCCGAGCTCGGCCGCCGGCCGCGCCCCGGCGACTCGATCGATCTCGCCCCCCTGACCCTCGAGGTGCTGGAGATCGACGGCAACCGGGCGAAGACCGTCAAGGCCAAGATCGGCGCCAGGGGCGTGCGGCAGCGGCGCTGATCGCATCGCCCCCCTCACGGGGGGAGAGGGACGCCCCCGCCCGGCACCCGCTCCGTCGAAAAGCTTGGGAGATACCTGGGCCCCGTCACGCGGTTCGCGTGAGCTCCAGCACTCGCTCGACCGCTCCCTCGACCGCCACCAGCTCCTTCTCGCCGTCCCGGCGCAGCGAGATCTCGGCCTTGCCGTCGGCGAGCGACTTCGAGCCGATCACCACCCGCACCGGGACGCCGATCAGGTCGGCGTCGTTGAACTTGACCCCCGGGCGCTCGTCGCGATCGTCGAGCAGCACGTCGACGCCGCGGCCGACGAGATCCTGGTAGATCCCCTCGGCGGCGGCGACGACGCTCTCGTCGCGATTCGTCAGCGGCAGCACCAGGACGCTGAAGGGCGCCAGCGGCAGCGGCCAGATGATGCCCTTGTCGTCGTGGTTCTGCTCGATCGCCGCGGCCACGGTGCGGCCGATGCCGAGCCCGTAGCAGCCCATGACCATCGGATGGTCCTGGCCCTGCTCGTCGGTGTAGGTGCAGCCCATGGCGTCCGAGTACTTGGTGCCGAGCTTGAAGATGTGGCCGACCTCGATGCCGCGGTTGAGCGCGAGCTCGCTGCCGCAGCGCGGGCAGGCGTCGCCGGCGGTGACCAGCAGCAGGTCGGCGAACTCGGCCAGGTCGACGTCGCGCCCGAAGTTCACCCCGGTGAGATGGGCGTCGGTCCGGTTGGCGCCGCAGACGACGTTGGCGAGGCCACGCACCGACTCGTCGGCGACGATGCGGACCGATTCGGGCAATCCGACCGGCCCCGCGAATCCGACCTCGGCGCCGCTCAGCGACCGCACCAGCGCCTCGCTCGCCAGGACCACCTCTGGCACCCCCAGGTGATTCGCCAGCTTGATCTGGTTGAGCTCGCGATCGCCCCGGATCAGCACCGCCACCGGACCGTCGGGTGTGTCGTAGAGCAGGGTCTTGACCACCCGCTCCGGTTCGACGCCGAGCAGCTCGGCGACCTCGGCCACCGAGCTGCATCCGGGCGTCGAGACCTCGCGGCGCTCCTCGGGCTCCTCGGCCGGCGGCGCCGCCAGCGGCCGGGTCTCGGCGCGCTCGACGTTGGCGCCGTAGCCGCACTCGCGGCAGCTCACCACCTCGCTCTCGCCGGTGTCGGCCAGGACCATGAACTCGTGTGACGACGAGCCGCCGATGGCGCCGGTGTCGGCCTCGACCCGCGAGTAGTCGAGCTGGCAGGCGTCGAAGATCCGCTGATAGGCGCGGTCCATCTCGTCGTAGGCGGCGTCGAGGCCGGCGGCGTCGGCGTCGAACGAGTAGGCGTCCTTCATGATGAACTCGCGCCCGCGCATGAGCCCGAAGCGCGGCCGGATCTCGTCGCGAAACTTGACCTGGATCTGGTAGAGGTTGACCGGCAGCTGGCGGTAGCTGCGGACGTCGCGGCGGACGATGTCGGTGACCACCTCTTCGTGGGTCGGGCCGAGACAGAAGTCGCGCTCGTGCCGGTCCGTGACCCGCAAGAGCTCCTTGCCGTACGCCTGCCAGCGGCCCGACTCGCGCCACAGGTCGGCGTCGTGAACCACCGGCATGTGCAGCTCGATCGCGCCCGCGCCGTCGAGCTCGCGGCGCACGATGGCCGAGAGCTTCTGCAGACTGCGCCAGCCGAACGGCAGGTAGGAGTAGATGCCGGCGGCCTCCTTGCGGATCATGCCGGCGCGCACCATCAGGCGATGGCTGACGACCTCGGCGTCGGCCGGCACCTCGCGGGTGGTGAACAGGTAGTAGCGGCTCCAGCGCATTATCGGATCTCCCCCCTCACCCTCCCCGACCGCCCGGTACCCGAATCCCTCTCCCTCCCTACCGGATCGCCCCCCTCACCCTCGATCCCTCTCCCTCCCTCACGGAGAAAGAGGGACGCCCCCGCCCGGCACCTTCGCGGCAGCTTCGTTGGAGGTCGTTCTCCGAGACGGCGGTAGCCCGTCGGGTCGGGAGTGGGGGCCTCGGATCCGGGGCGTCGAGAGCGAGCGTCTCTCACCGGCCTTTGGAGTGCCCTGACGATCGGAGCGACGCGAACGCG
>JBFGLX010000316.1:0-4282 GCA_041575955.1 Thermoanaerobaculia bacterium | reverse complement strand
GGGCGCGGGCCCCGGGCTCGCCCAGCTCGGCGAGCAGCACGGCCTCGTAGTAGGGCCAGCGGAGATCCGCGGGATCGAGCGCGGCGGCGCGCGCGTAGCAGCCCCGGGCCTCCGCCTCGAAGCCGTGGACGTCGAGGTTCATCGCCAGGTGACCCCAGGCGTGCGCCGAGTCGGGGCGCGAGGCGGCGGCGAGCAGGAGCGCGCGCAGCTTGGCCGCCACTCTCGGCTCGGCCCCGGAGAGATCGGGCTCCGGAAGCTCGGCGACGCCGAGCCGAGCGCTCGGCGCCTCGGGCGGCGGGGGATCGGCCCGGGACGGGTCCGCGGCGGCCGGTCGGCCGGCCAGCGCCGTCCAGAGGCAGATCGCCGCCACGAGCCCGAGCTGGCAGGGAGCCGGAAGCCTCATCGCGGCCCCGTCAGCACGAAGGTCCGGTCGATCGGCAGGCCGGTCAGGCGCGTGCGCGCGCCTCCCGGCCAGCGGATCTCGATCGCGTCGAGGACGGCCGCGGCACCCAGGCCGGCGTGCGCCCGCGGCTCGCTCGCCGACAGGAACGAGGAGCCGGTGGTGGACCAGCGGCGAAAGCTCCGGCCGCCGGCCTCGAACGCGACCGCCGTGCCGAGCGCGTCGCGCCCACCGGCGCCGGCTAGGGGGCGCACTGCGGCCCAGCTGCCGCGCGCGGGGGCAACGTTCAGGAGCAGGCGCGCGCGCCCGCCGCCGTGGGCGACCAGCAGATCGACGTCACCGTCGGAATCGACGTCTCCGAGCGCCAGGCCGCGACCGTTCTCGACCCGGCGGGAGAGCGCGCCAGCCTCCGCGTCGGCCAGACGGAAGCGCCCCGAGCCGTACCCGATCCAGAGCTGATCGGGCTCGGCGTAGTCGTCCCAGAAGCTCTTCGGGGCCGTTCCGGTGAGCAGCGGTCCGCGGGTGACCCGCCCGTTGACGACCACGAGGTCGAGCGCGCCGTCGTGGTCGAAGTCCGCGAACCCGGTGCCGAACCCGGTGAACGGGACGCTGCGGCCCGCGAGCCCCGCGGCCGAGGTGGCGTCCTCGAATCCGGCCTCGCCGGCGTTACGGTAGAGCGTGTTGCTCTCGGCTCGCAGGTGGCTGACGAAGAGATCCGGGGCGCCGTCGCCGTCGGCGTCGCCCACGGCGACGCCCATGCCGGCCTCGGCCCGGCCGAGCGCGTTGACCGCGGCGCCGAGCTCGAGCGCTCGATCCGCGTAAGCGCCGTCGCCGCGCGCCGTCCAGAGGAGGTTGGGCTCGCCGTCGTTGGCGACGTAGATCTCGGGCCGGCCGTCGCCGTCGAGATCGACGCTGGCGACGCCCAGGCCCTTGGCCGGCCGCGCGGCGATGCCTGAGGGCGCGGAGTCGTCGGTGAAGGTGCCGTCGCCGCGATTGCGGAAGAAGCGGTCGGCGACGCCCGCGAAGCCGCTCGGGCCGCAGTAGTCGCGGCGGCCGGCGGCGTCGGTGCAGACCGCCCCGGCGTCGAAGGCGACGTAGTTGGCGACGTAGAGATCGAGGTCGCCGTCGGGCTCGGCGTCGAAGAAGACCGCCGAGGCGCCCCACTCGGGGTTCGAGATCCCGGCGGCCTCGGTCGCTTCCGCAAAGGTGCCGTCGCCCCGGTTTCGGTAGAGCGCGTCGGCTCCGACGTTGGTCACGTAGACATCGGGGTCGCCGTCGTTGTCGACGTCGCCGACTGCGACCCCCATGCCGTAGCCCGGGTCGCCGAGACCGGAGGCGGCGGTCACGTCTTCGAACGAGCCGTCCGCCGCCTGCCGGAAGAGGCGGTTGGGCGCCGCGCCGTCGACCAGGTAGACGTCGAGATCGCCGTCGCCGTCGTAGTCGAGAAGACCCGCCCCCGGGCCGATGCTCTCCGGCATGTAGAAGTCGCCGCCGGCTCCCGGCTGGTGCACGAAGTCGAGCTTCGAGGCCTCGGAGGCGTCGGCGAACCAGGCGGCTTCCGGCTCGGCCGCCTCCGGCCCGGCGCCGGCCGCGGCGCACGCGAGCAGCAGGAGCCCTGCCGCCGCGCGGTCGCGATGCCGTCCACCCGCTGTCATAGGCGGATTGAGTTTATGCGCGGCCGGAGCTTCTAGGAGTAGATCGCGTAGCAGACCGGGCACAGGGTGTGGCTGAGGATCGGCGGCCGCTTGCGCACCCACTCAGGCACCCAGTCCCAGCGCTCCGGCTCGGTGACGTTCTTGACCAGCCGGCAGTGGGAGCACTGGCTGATGAAGCCGCCCTCGTTGACGTACTCCTCGGTATCGGCGGCCCGGGGCGGCCGCTCGCTCTCGGCGTGCGGCCGGTCGACGGTGAGCGCGTTGACGATCAAGAGCCCCTTCTGGGCCTCCAGCGGATGGGCCGTCTGCCGGAACTTGCGGTAGGTCGTGGCGCTCGAGCACTCGTATTCGTGGCTCCAGGGCGAGCCGGAGCTCAGGCAGCCCTTCAGATTGAGCTCGTAGAAGCGCCTGACCGCGGGCGCCATGCTGCGCAGGATCGACGTGCCGAGGCCCCACTCCCCGGACAGAATGGTCTCGCCGCCGTTCTCCTCGGCGAACCGGAACCAGCCCGGATTCATGTAGGCGAGGCGGAGATCGGCCCAGACGCCGTAGACGGCGCCGGAGAGGTCGCGCAGGTCTTCCAGGCGGTGCTTGCCGAGCAGTGGCTTGAACTCCGGGTCCAGCTGTTCCACTCCGAGCCTCCGATCCGGCTACCGGCGCCGCGAGCGCCGAAGGGAGCTCGCGACCGGCGCCTGCAAGAGTCGAGGAAGTCTTGCCGGCCTTTATATCAGCCGATCGGACTCGGCTAGTCTTTCCGGTAGCCGCGCAGGCGATCGTAGAGCTCGATCTGCGCCTCGGTGAGCGCGGCGCGGGTCTCGAGGTGGGCGCGCAGATGGGCGAAGCGGAGCTCGCCATAGAGGCGCGCGATCTCGGCGGTCGCATCGCGCAGGGCGGCCTCGTCGATGTGCCGATGGGCGAAGCGCCGATCGAGGTGCCGCTCGCGGTCGACGATCTCCTTGCCCAGGGCTCGCGCCCGCTCCAGCATCGCGGCCCGGATCGCCTCGACGGCGGTCTTCTGGTCGTCGCTCAGCTCGAGCTCGGCGGCGAGCTCGAGCACGTGCTTCGGCCCGGGGTACCGGTTGAGCTCCGCCGGCCGCGCCATGCCCATCCCGGCGCCGGCCAGAAGATCGTCGTGCTCCTGGCGCGACAGCGACGAGATGCCGCTCGACTCCTGCTCGGCGTAGGCCGAGTGATGGCCCGGGTGGCCGTGCCGATCATCCTGTGCGACGACCGGCGCGGCCAGGACCAGGGCCACGAGCGCCCATCCGAAGCGTGGTCTCAAGGCCTCCTCCTAGGACCCACCCACCAGCGCGACCCAGTTCAGCATGGCGCCGTTCGAGCAGCCGTGCTTGGTGTGTCCGTCGCCGAGCCCTTGAGCCTCGAGGATCTGCTCGCACGAGCAGCCGGCCGTGTCCTCGATCGTGAAGCTCAGCCCCGGCCCGTTGCCGCTGGGAGGAGTCGTGTCGAAGATGGTGTCGTCGTCGACGAGCGCCCAGCGGTTGGTGCCGAGGCTCTGGGTCGGCACGCCCTCGGGGATCGCGGTGCCGAGGCAGACGTCCTGGGCGTCCGGCACGCCGTCGTGGTCCTCGTCCTTGAAGACGTAGAGCACCAGGCCGTCGTGGTCCGACGAGCGCAGCGGCAGATTCGCAGGCTCGAGGATGCCGTCGTCGTTGATCAGGTCGACCGCGGCGTCGGCGTTGCCCCGTCCGAACTCGAGCCCGGTGACGAGGTCGGCGAGCGAGTCGCTGGTCATCGCGTGATCGAGGACCTGGGCGTCGCCGCGGAAGATGAACGAATAGCGATCGGCCGGATCGATTCCCAGAATCTCGTCGACGAGGTCGGGCTCGACCAGGTCGGCGCACGCGTTGAACGAGCAGACCAGGCTCTCGGCCGGGTCGAAGTCGCCCTTGACGATGCCCGCGAGGTCGACGTAGCCGTCGGTGAACTCGAACGCGTTGAAGTCGCCGATCACCACCAGGTTGACGTCGGGATCCGCGGTCTGGATGTCCTGGACCTTCTGGGCGACCGACTCGGCCTGCTCGAAGCGCTTCTGCTGCGTGCGCGTCGTCTCGATACCGCCGAGGGAGCGCATGTGGAGCACCATCACCGAGATCGGGAAGGTGCCGTCGCAGATCCCCTCGAGCACCAGCGGCGGCCTATCGTGGAGGGCCGACGGCGGGTTGTCGAACGTGAAGAGCTCGGTCGCGCCGAGCTGGGTGACGCTCGT
>JBFGLX010000315.1:0-4304 GCA_041575955.1 Thermoanaerobaculia bacterium | reverse complement strand
AGCCACTCGTGCGCCGACTCCGAGAGCAGGTTCCAGGAGAGCGCGTCGCGGGCGAAGTGCCCGTCCTCGTCCATGCGCACCATGCCGAGGAAGGCGCCGCGCAGCTCTTCCTCCTGCTCGCCGGTGAGCGGCCTCACCTCGAGGAGACCCTCGGCGGCCCTCGCCACCGATCCCTGCAGCCCGCCCAGGCGGTCCCGGTACTCGCTCACCCCCAGGCTCGTCGAATCGGCGGTCGCCAGCTCGTAGAGCTCGCGCAGGGTGAAGGCCAGAAGCGGCAGGGCGTCTTCGGTCCGGGTGTCCTCGAGCAGGGCCTGGACGAGGGCCTGCTCCATGTCGAGGCCGGCCAGCTCGGCCGGCTTGACGATCACCTCGGTCAGCGCCTCGACCGACATGCCGCCGACCAGGAAATCGCGGAAGGGAATCCCGCCGATCGCCCGGTTCTTCTGGAAGCTGCCGAGGAAGTCCGAGCGCAGGGTGGCGACGGCGAGGAGCGGTGCCCGCGGGTCCTCGAGGGCCTCGCGCAGCCGGGCGAGAAAGTCCGCGCTCGGATGCCCGTCCGGGTGGGCGAGGAGCTCCTCGAACTGGTCGACGACGAGCAGCACGGTCGCCTCGGTCTGTCCGGCGGCCTGCCGCAGGTCGCGCGCCAGCTCGACGAGCGGCTCGCCGCCGTCGGCCTCGGGCCCCGGACCGGCCTCGAGCCGGCGGCGGATGTCCTTCCGGTCCCCGGCCTCGCCCGCGCGCTCGAACGCCGTCGCCAGCGCGGCGGCGAGGCTCTCCCAGGGCTCCTCCCCGGGGCGGAACGGGTCGACGACGAGCCAGTTGTCGCGGTCGCGGCGCAGGCGCGGAATCATCCCGGCCCGCACCAGCGACGACTTGCCGCTGCCCGAGCCTCCCAGCACCAGCAGCAGGCCCGCCCCGCCGTAGCGCCGCACCTGGTGGAGCAGGTCGAGCCCGCGGCCCACCTCCTTGTCGCGGCCGAAGAAGATCGCGGCGTCCTTCTCCTGGAAGCAGAGCAGCCCCGGGTAGGGCGGCCGGCTGCCGTCCCAGTCGAAGGGGTTGGCCGCGTCGATGCCGGCCAGGGCCAGCCCGCGGGCGAGCCGCTCGAAGGCCCGCTCCCGGTCGCTCGTCAGGTCGATGATCTGACGGTCCGTCAGCACCGGATCGACCTCGCAGCCGTCGACCTTGAGCGGGAAGATCGGCTTGCCGAGCGAGCGCGCGTGGGTGATCTCGGCGAAGCACCAGCGCGAGGACATCGAGTGCTCGCTGCAGACCAGGATCACCGCCCGGCAGGCGCGGAGCTGCCGATAGAGCTCCTGCTCCCAGCTCCGACCCGCGGGGATCCCGACCTCGGGGTCGAAGTCCAGGAAGACCGAGCCGTGGCCCTCGCCCTCGAGCCAGGCCTTGACCTCCGCGGCCACCGAGTCGTCGCGGCTGCTGTGGCTGATGAAGAGGCTGCTCAGAGGCCCTCCGGAAGACCGACCTGCTACAGGTGGGTTGCGACCATTATAGGGAAGCGCCTCCGCGCGACTCTCGGCGGAGTGCCCGTCTCGCACCGGCGGCCCGGCCGGCGCGTCCGCCGCAGGGGTCGGGCCGGCAAGCGGCTGCTAGGGCAGGCTCACGATGGCGATCAGCTCGCCGGTGATCGCCGTGCCGCTTCCCAGCTCGATGCGGTCGCCCGCTCTCAGCACGGCGCTGGCGCCGGCGGCCACGGCGAACGCCGGGCCGGTGAAGAGCGCGGAGCAGGCGTCGAAGATCTCGTCGCCGGTGACGGTCTGGTTCGAGAGCCACACCTCGGCCGCCGCCGTGCAGGCGCCCACCGCGGCCGAGCGCACGTCGCTGTTGGCCGGGGCGCCGAGCGTGTCGAGAAACCAGGCCTCGGAGGCGCTCTCGAATCGGATCTCGACCGTGCAGCTCGCGCCCGGCGACAGGCAGGGGGCCGGGGTGCCGCAGGGCGCCGAGCCGCCGTCGACGTCGAGGGTGAAGGGAGCGCCCCCCGCGAGCGCGAGATCGGCGACCCGGACCGCTTCCGGTCCGGCGTTCTCGTTGGTGAGCAGCACCTCGATCGAGTGCGCCGCGCCGGCGCCGACCTGGCCGAAGTCGATCGGCGAGGGATCGATCCGCAGCGCCGGCCCGCCCGACGTCGGCGCCAGGCGCAGGCGGTGAACGGCGCCGCCGAAGAGATCTCCGACGTAGATCTCGCCGCTCTCGTCCTCGCCGAAGGTGGTGATTCCGAAAGAGGTCTCGACCAGCGCCCGGGCCTCCCAGGCCCCGTCGCAACGGGGCACGGTGCCCCAGATCGTGCCCTCGCAGAAGTCGCCGAAGAGGTAGACGCCGTCGAGCCGCGGCAGCGTGGCGCCGCGGTAGACCGGACCTCCGGTCACCGAGCAGCCCACGTCGTGGCCGTACTCGAGGATCGGCAGGGTCAGGCTCCCGTCGTCGCAGTCCGTCGGCGGGTTGAAGCAGTGCGCCCCCTCCATCCGCCGCCAGCCGTAGTTCTCGCCGCCGGCGCTCGCCGCGGGCTGGTAGTCGATCTCCTCCCAGCTGTTCTGGCCCACGTCGCCCACGTAGAGGTCGCCGCTCGCACGATCGAAGGCGAAACGCCAGGGGTTGCGCAGGCCGTAGGCCCAGATCTCGTCGCAGGTCGACCCGCAGGGTGAACCGACGCAGGACTCGGTGCAGCCCGAAGGCGCGTCGCCGGTGAACGGGTTGTCCGCGGGGACGGCGTACTCGCGGCCCGGGTCGGCGGCGTCGACGTCGATGCGCAGGAGCTTGCCGAGCAGGGTGTCGAGGTCTTGAGCGAGGTTGGCGGGATCTCCGGCCGCGCCGCCGTCGCCCGAGCCGACGTAGAGCATGCCGTCGGCCCCGAAGGCGAGATTGCCGCCGTTGTGGTTGCTGCTCGGCTGACCGATGCGCAGCAGCCGCCGCTCGCTGCCGTCGTCGGCCACGTCGGGGTCCGCCGACACCCGGTACTCGGCGACGATCACGTCGAAGTGGCCGACGGCGTTCGGCGTCACCTCCGTGTAGGCGACGTAGAAGAGCCCGTTCGTCACGTAGTCCGGATGGAAGGCGAGGCCCAGCAGCCCACGCTCGCCGCAGCAGCTCACCAGGCTTGCGAGGTCGAGGAACGGTTGCGGGTCGAGCTGGGCGCCGTCCCAGATGCGCACGGCGCCCGACTGCTCGACCAGGAAAAGCCGCCCCGAGCCGTCGCCGGCATGGGCGATCACGGTCGGTCGGAAGATCCCGCCCGCCAGCAGCTCCGATTCGAGCTCCAGGCCCTGCGCCCACGCCGGCACGCCCGCCCCGGCCGCGGCGCCCAGCGCCGCCGCCCCGGCGAGCACGAGCCCCACCCGGACTCGTCTCGAGATCACGTTCACATTCTCGTTTCTACTCGATGAGCGTGAAGTCCACAATCGCGAACTCCACTTCGGGCCCGGCCGGTCCTTCTTCCGGTGGCTACTGGATGTAGCCGAGGGCCTCGATCGCCTCTTCGGTCTCCTCGTCCACCTCCACCTCGGCGGCGGCGGGGCCATCTGCCGCCTGCCGCTCCTTGCGGCCGAGCAGCGCGGCGAGCGCCGCCGTGCGCACCGGGAAGCGCTCCGCCAGGTCCTCGGTCTCGCCGGGGTCGCTCCTCCAGTTGTAGAGCTTGCGCGTGACGCCGCTCTCGCCCCGGTGCTCGATCAGCTTCCAGTCGCCGTCGACGACGCTCAGGGTCGGAGGCCGGGCGCCGAGCCGCAGGTGCGAGTAGATCGGCGCGGCCGGCGGCGGCGAACGCTCGGTCCGCGCGTAGCCCGCGAGGCTGCGGCCCTCGACGGCCGCCGGGAGGGCGAGGCCGAGGTGGTCCAGGACCGTCGGCGCGACGTCCGCGTGCTGCACCGGCTCGGCCACGCGCAGCCCGTCGCGCTGCCCGGGGAACTTGACGACGAGGGGCACGTTGAGCGACTCGGCGTGGAGCGTCAGGCCGTGGCGGAAGTGCCCGTGCTCCTTGAACTCCTCGCCGTGGTCCGACACCAGGACGAGGAGCGTGTCGTCGAACAGGCCGCGCTCCTCGAGGCCCGCGACCAGCGCCCCGAAGCTCGAGTCGGCGAAGGCGATCTCCGCGTCGTAGAGGGCGTTGATCTCGGCCAGCGCCTCGATCGGCCACTTCCAGCCCTCGCGCAGCGCCTCGAACTTCTCGGCGGCACCGGCGGCGAAGCGCTCGCGGAAGGGATCGGGCGGCCAGTAGGGCGCGTGCGGGTCGATGGTGTGGACGTAGAGGAAGAAGGGGGCGTCGTCGGGACGCCCGTCGAGCCATTCGAAGACCAGGT
>JBFGLX010000314.1:0-4316 GCA_041575955.1 Thermoanaerobaculia bacterium | reverse complement strand
CAGGAGTCGTTACGCCATGAAGAGAGGCAGGGTCTCAATCGTTTTGCTCGGGCTGCTGGCGGTGTGCGCCCCCGCGGTGGCCGAGAACGTGCTCACCAACGCCGACGTGATCAAGATGGCCCAGGCGGGCCTCTCGGACACTGTCGTGATCAACTCGATCGAGTCGCACATCCCGGCCTTCGATCTGTCTCCCGGGGGGCTCGTCGGGCTCAAGACGGGCAACGTGTCTGATGCCGTGGTGGCCGCGATGCAGGCTCGGATGGCCAGGGCCCAGGGCGCCGGCGCCCCGGCGGGCCACGGCTCCAGCAGGGCCCCTGAGGGCGGAGGCTCCGAGCTGGTGATCGCGGACGGCACCGAGGTCACCGTGCGCCTGATCCGGCAGATCTCGTCCGCCGACGCTCGGCTGGACGACGAGGTGAAGTTCGAGGCCGTAGACGCCCTGATGGTGGACGGCCGGGTCGTGGTCGAGAAGGGCGCCGAAGCCAGGGGCCGCGTGCTGCTGGCGCAGAGCAAGAGGAGCTTCGGCCGCAAAGGGAAGCTCGACTTTTCGATCGACACGGTCGAGGCCGTGGACGGGCAGAACATCCGGCTGCGCTACAGCCGTGAGATGCGCGGCGAAGGCCGGGCCGCGACCGCCGGCGTCGTGACCTGGCTCGCCGGCCCGTTCGGCTTCTTCGTCAAGGGCAAGGACGTGGAGATCGCGGCAGGGACCGAGTACACGATCTTCATCGACGGCGAGCGGACGATCAAGCTCAAGCAGTAGTCGCGCCGACTCGGTGCAGTCGAAGGTGATGCCCGGCGACGCCCTGCTAGCGGAGCCGATGAGCTCGGCAGGGTGCTTGGGTAGACCGAGGCGCTCAGTAGATCGCCAGGCGCGCGCCCTCGCCGATGACGACCCCGTTTCCGAGCACCACCGCCAGGCCGGCCTCGAGGGTCACGTCGCCCGGGCCGTCGACCCGCCAGTCGGGTCCGACCTCGATCGTGCCGCAGACCTCGTGCGAGCGCGTGTCGGTCACCGTGTCGCCGCTGAGCGCGAGGTCGAGGCCATCGGGCAGCGCGCACGTCGCCTCGATCCTGACCGAGTCGATCCGGCGATCCGGAAAGTTCTGGGCGTTGAGCTTGTCGACGAAGAAGCGCACGGTGTCGATCGGCACCGGGTTGTCCAGGGGCGCGCCCGCGGTGAGCGGCGCGCCGTCGAGCCGCAGGGCGAAGGTGGAGGCGTCGAGGTCGACTTCGACGGCGAGCGAATGCGGGCCGCTCAGCTCGGCCAGCTCGACCACCGCGCCACCGGCCCGGTAGCCGAGTTTCTGGTGGCCCGAGAAGCCGTCGGACGGGCCGCCCCAGATCAGGTTGACGGCGACGCCGGCCGAGTCGGGCGCGGCGTCCGACATGGCCGCGCCGTCGCCGAGCTGCATGTGGAAGGCGTAGGTCCCCTCGGCGCCGTTGCGCCGGAAGCCGAAGTCGAAGCTCCAGGAGAGGGTTCCGGTCTCTTGTCGAGCGAAGTTGTGACGGACCAGCGGCCGGTCGATCTCGTCCACCGAGTCGAAGGTCAGCGCCTGCTGGCCGACGCCCGCCTGGCCGGTCGCCTCGATCTCGGCCCAGCCGTTGCCGACCTGCTCGGAGTCCGGCCGGGAGAAATCGTCGGCGAAGAGCTCGGCGGTGATCCAGAGGCTGGCGGTCGCCGGACTCGACTGCGCCGATCCGTCGTCGGCCAGCCAGACGATCGAGTCGGGCCCGGAGTGGCCGGCGTCGGCGGTGTAGATCCACTCGCCGGCGCTCTGGGAGAGCTGGCCGTGGTCCGGCGGTACGACGATCACGAACGACAGCGGCTGTCCTTCGGGATCGGACGCGTGCGCGGCGAAGGGCAGTGGAATCGACGCCCCGGCGGAGAGGGAGAGGGAGAAATCGGTCGCCATCGGCGCCCCGTTGGCGCCGACGCTGATCGCCACCGTCGCCGGAATCGAGTCGTCGAGGCCGTCGTTCACCGTCCAGGTAAAGGCGTCGCTGCCGGAGAAACCGGCGTCGGCGATGTAGGTCAGGTCGGGCGCGCTGCCGCTCAGGGTGCCGGCCGAGGGGCCGCTGGTGATGGCCCAGGTGTGAGGCCCGGGGCCGTCGGGATCGAGGAAGCCGAGGGTCACGGGCAGCGGGTCCGTGCCGAAGGTGGCCAGGCTCTGGTCGAGCGTCTCCGGCCGGTCGTTGGCGCCGTCGAGCCGTAGAAGGTAGACCGCCGCTTCGGCGCCGACGCCGGGCGGCCGGCTCCACGATTGGGCGCCGGCGTCGAGGTCGACCTGCTCCTCGACGACCTCGAAGCCGGTCGCGACGTCGAGCCAGCGACGCCGGTAGCTGCCGGCCGAGAGGTCCTGGAGTCCGAGCGCTCCCGTCCCCTGCCGCGCGTAGACGATGTAGCTCTTGCCCTCCCGGGCGAGCACGAACTCGGCGTCGCCGGTGGCGAGGTCGTCGCGGGGCTCCATGGTGTAGAAGTCGGTCGACTCCATGAACAGCCGCAGGCGACCCAGATCCTCCATGTCGGCGACCGGCGTGCTGGCGATGTCCATCTGGTAGACCATCACGTAGGCGCCGGCCATCGCCGCGGCCCAGGCCTTCTCTCGCGAGACGGCGCCGGTCCCCCAGGCGGCGGCTTCCGCGAGGTTCAGGTTGTATCGGTCGGCGGCGTCGTCCCAGGCGAGCTCGAGCCCGTCGTGGAGGTTCTGCGCGCTGCCGGCGTTGTACTGGATGGCGTACTGGTCGAGGGCCGGGTCGTCGGCGAACTCGGTGAAGTCGAGCCCCGAGAGCTTGTGCACGGCCACCGGATGATCGTGATCGTCGGCCGCCTTGATGTGCGCGGCGATCGCCGAGACGCGCGCCGCCGAGTAGCGCTCCTGGTACTCCTCGGCGACCACCCAGATCAGGTGACGGTGATGCTCGAAGCGGTCCACGATCGCGGTGACGAAGGCCGCCTCCTCGGCTCCGGAGCCGTCGCCGGTGTTCCAGATCAGCGAGCCGTCGTCGTAGAAGAACAGGAAGATCGTGATGCCGGCCGCATCCATCTGGGCGAACCACCCCTCCCACTGGTCGAGGACGGCGTCGTTCAAGCCCTGTGACGGGTCGTTGTCGACGAACGGGTTCTCGGTCGCGCCGCCGTCGCCGCCGTGGGAGCGAACCGCCATCAGATAGATCGAGTTGGCGCCGGTCGGGGCGAGCTTGTCGAGCAGCTCCTGCTGGTCGCCGTCGCGCGTGCCGTCGGCGTTCAGCGTGCCGCGGTAGAGAAACCCCTCGGGATCGCCCGGACCGGCCATGAAGAACGGTCCGCCCAGGTGGTAGAAGAAGAAGCGAGGGTGGCCCGGGTGAACGCTCACCTGGCCCGGCAGGACGGCCCCGGCCGCGGCGCTGACCAACAGCTGGAGCAGTCCGGCCGCCAGGGTGGCGCAGACCTGCCGGGTCGAGGGTCGGGACCGGAGACTCGGTCTCCGTGAAAGGCCAGATCGCACGTCGAGCTTCCCACCCACCCACACATCCGTGCGGAGCTGCAGGGCGTCGAGGCGACCCTAAGAGGAGTCTCGAGCGACCGCAGTGGCCTATGCAACAGACCGTTCGGGCTTGGAGTTTCCGGGCCGTACGGCCCGGGGTCTGCCGGTGCGGAGCCGGTGGCGCCGACCGGACCGGCGGATGCTATCCGATCTGCGAGCCGGGCGCTTCGACCAGGCCGGAAATCCCCTTCATTCTGCGGCTCTCCCCGCCCCGTCGGCGCCGGAATTCGTTTCCGGCCTGGCTCCAGCGGCTGCCGCCTCGACGCGCAGGTTGTCGATCCAGCGGTCGCGGAAATTGTCGGCGTTGAGCGAGTCGACGAAGAAGCGCACGGTGTCGATCGGCACCTGGTGGTCGAACGGCACGCCCGCGGCCACCGGCCGGCCGTCCGCCCGCAGGGTGAAGGTCGAAGCGCTCAGGTCGACCACGACCGTGAGCGTGTGCCGGCCACTCAGTCCGGTCAGCTCGGTGATCGAGCCGCCGGCTTGGTACCCGAGCTTCTCGTGACCCGAGAAACCGTCGTTCGGACCGCCCCAGATCAGGTTGACGGCCACGCCGGCCGACAGCGGCGCCGCGTCCGACATGGTCGCGCCTTCGCCCAGCTGCATGTGGAACGAGTAGGCGCTCTCGCCGCCGGTGCGCCGACAGCCGAAATCGAAGGTCCAGGAGAGGAGCCCCGCTTCCTGCCGGGTGAATCCGCGACGGACCAGGGGCCGGCCGAGCTCGTCGGCCGAGTCGAACGTCAGCGCCCCCCGGGCGATGACGGCTTGACCGGTCGTCTCGACCTCGGT
>JBFGLX010000313.1:0-4331 GCA_041575955.1 Thermoanaerobaculia bacterium | reverse complement strand
GTGTCGAAGCTGGCGAACCTGGAGGCGGCGCCCGAGTTCGTCAAGGTGGCGCCGCGGACCGACCAGGGCGGCAGCCGCGACACCGTGCGCGCCTTCACCGGCACGATCCCCGACTACACCACCGAGGTGGAGGGGCTGCGCCTGTCCGGGGTCATCGAGGGCGGGCCGGCCGCCGAAGCCGGGCTCGACGAGGGGGACGTGATCGTCGAGTTCGGTGGCCAGAAGATCGCCAACATCTACGACTACACGTACGCCCTCGACGCCGTGAAGATCGACGAGCCGGTGCAGGTCGTCTTCCTGCGCGACGGCGAGCGCCACGAGGTCACCATCGTTCCGCGCGCCAGAAAGTGATCGGATCACCCCCCTCTCCCTCCCCGCGGGCGGGGCGGCGCAGCCGGTAGACGACTGTCGGCGGGGCTGCTGATGTTCCGGCGCCGCGAGCTCGGCCTCGAGGTCTTTCTCGTTCATCCCGGCGGGCCGTTCTTCGCTCACCGCGACGAGGGCTCGTGGAGCGTCCCCAAGGGGCTGGTCGATCCCGGCGAGACCGCGCTCGAGACCGCCCGGCGCGAGTTCGCCGAGGAGACCGGCCAGCGGGTGCGCGACTTGGCCGCCGCCCTCGACTTCCTGGAGCTCGGCGCGATCGTCCAGCGCGGCGGCAAGCGGGTGGTCGCCTGGGCGTTCGAAGGCGACTGGCCGGCGGGCGCCGCGCTCCGGAGCAACACCTTCCCGCTGGAGTGGCCGCGCGGCAGCGGGCAATTCCAGGAGATCCCCGAGGTCGACCGCGGCGAGTTCTTCGATCTCGCGGGCGCCCGCCGCAAGATCAACCCGGCCCAGAAGCCGCTGCTCGAGCGGCTTCTGGAGCGGCTCCTGGAAATGCGGTGACAGGTTCAGAAGGGGCGCGAGCCAGCCCCGGACGGGGTGCCCGAGCCCTTGCCGTACCACGACCCGGGGCCGCGGCGGCCTACAGCCCGTCGGTGTTCCGGATCAGCCGCCGGAAGTAGCGGATCGCGAGATCGACGCTGTCGACGCTCAGCCGCTCGTTGGTGCCGTGAATCCGCGCCATGTCGCCCTCGCCGACGAAGACCGGCAGGAAGCGGAAGACGTTGCGCGAGCGCTGGGCGTAGTACTTGGCGTCGGTGCCGCCGAGCACCAGGTAGGGAGCGATCAGCAGATCCTCGTCGGGCAGCACTTCGCGCAGGGTACGGCCGACGAGCCGGAACGCCGCGCCGTCGGTGTTCGAGATCGGCGAAGGATCCCGGCTGCCCTCCAGAGCCACGTCGATCTCGATGCGCTCGTCGGCGACCACCTCGCGTACGCGCGCCAGCACGCTCGCCACCGTGTCGCCGGGGAGGATGCGGAAGTTGACGATCGCGCGGGCGGTCATCGGCAGGACGTTGTCCTTGACGCCGGCGTTGAACATGGTCGCGGCGGTGGTCGTGCGCAGCATCGCCGCGCCGCCGCTCGACGATGCCATCGCCCGCTCGACCAGCGGCCCGGTCAGCCACAGGTTGGCGACCGCCATGCGGCGGCCGAGCCGCGCCTCCGGGCCGACGTACTCGAGCATCTTGCGGGTCGCGCCGTCGACGCGCAGCGGAAACGGATCGTCCTCGAGGCGGTTGATGGCGCGGCCGAGGATGCCGATCGCGGTGCTCGCGGGCGGCGTCGAGGAGTGACCGCCCTCGGCCGAGGCGACCAGCTCGAGGCTGACGTAGCCCTTCTCGGCCGCGCCGATGATCGCCGCCGGGCGGTCGGCGCCGGGAACGATGCCCTGGGTGATGGCGCCGCCTTCGTCGAGTACCAGGGCGTAGTCGCTCACCCGGCGGGATTCGAGCAGGTCGGCGATCTTCTGGGCGCCCTGCCGTCCACCGAGCTCCTCGTCGTGCCCGAACGCGAGGTAGATCGTGCGCCGCGGGCGATGGCCCTCGGCCAGCAGGCTCTCGACCGATTCCAGGATGGCGATGACGGTCGCCTTGTCGTCGATCGCGCCGCGCCCCCAGACCCAGCCGTCGGCGATGGCGCCGGCGAACGGCGGGTGGGTCCAGCGGTCCTCGGTCCCGGGAGCTACCGGGACCACGTCCTGGTGCCCCATGAGGACGACCGGCGGCAGCGCCGGCTCGCTGCCCACCCAGGTGTAGAGCAGGCTGAGCTCGCCCACCGTCTCGCGGCGCAGATCCTGGTGGACGAGCGGATAGCTCTGCGCGAGCCACAGGTGCAGCGCGCGGAACTCCTCGCGCGCGGGCGGCGCCGGTGGCGGCGAGGAGACGGTGCGGAAGGTAAGCGCGGTGGCCAGGCGCTCGGCCGCTCCGGGCGGCACTGTTTCCGGCTCGGTCGACGCGCCGGCCGGTGGCTCGAACTCTCCCTGGCGCGACCCGAACAGCAGCGTGCGCACCGCGACCACGGCCGCCAGGGCGATCAGGATCACTGCCACCAGGCTCAAGAGGCGTTTCATCGTCTAGGCGTCCTTCTCTAACACATCGAGGCCCGTCCGCGCTTGCAACGACTTCCCAGGCGAGGCATAGTTTGGTGCCTTGCGCACTCTCTCGGGAAGAAGCCGCCTGTGACCGCGTCCGCCGGCCAGAGAAAGCGTGAGCTCATCGAAACGCTCCTGAGCCGCGTGCGCGAGCGGTTCGAGGGTCCGCAGGCGCAGGCGGTCGAGGCGTTCATGGCCGAGTTCTACGCCGACTGCTCGCCGCACGACCTGAGGGCGGCGACGCTCGACGACCTCTACGGCGCGGCCCTGGCGCTCTGGCGGTTCGCCCAGCAGCGGCCGCCGGGCGAGGCCAAGCTGCGGGTCTACAACCCGCGCGTCGACGAAAGCGGCTGGCAGTCCTCGCACACGGTCGTCGAGTACGTCACCGACGACATGCCGTTCCTGATCGACTCGACGATCGCCGAGCTGAGCCGGACCGAGATCAGCGTCGCGATGCTCGCCCATCCGATCTTCACCGTGCGCCGCGACGAGCAGGGCCAGCTGCTCGACCTCGCCGCCAGCGGCGACGACGGCGTGCGCGAGTCGTATGCCCAGATCCAGATCAGCGAGCAGCGGCCCGAGACGCACGCGGCGCTGCGCGACAACCTGGCGCGGGTGCTCGAGGACGTGCGGCGTTCGGTGACCGATTGGCAGCCGATGCTGGCCGAGGCCAAGCGCATTCAGGCCGACCTGGAGGAGAACCCTCCCGACCTGCCGCCGGACGAGGTCCAGGAGACGATCGCGCTGCTCGAGTGGATGCGCGACGGCCGTTTCACCTTCCTCGGCTACCGGCGCTACGTCTTCGAGGGCCAGGGCGACGAGCTGCGAGTCCGGCTCGATCCCGACAGCGGGCTCGGGCTCCTGCGCGACCCCGAGATCAGGGTGTTCGGCGGCCTGCGCGGCATCGAGCTGACCGCGGAGCAGTCCCGGTTCCTGCGCCTGCCGAAGCTGCTGCGGATCACCCAGACGCTGCGGCGGTCGACCGTGCACCGGGGCGTGAGCCTCGACACGATCGCGGTCAGCGTCTTCGACGGCGAGGGCCGGGTCGTGGGCGCCAAGCTGTTCGTCGGCCTGTTCACCTCCGAGGCGTTCGCCGACAGCGCCCGCGTGATTCCCTACCTGCGCCGGCGCGCGGCCTGGGTCCTGGAGCAGTCGGGCCTGCCCGCGGGCAGCCACAGCGCCCGCCAGCTGCAGCACGTGCTCGACAGCTACCCGCGCTCCGAGCTCTTCCAGACCTCGGACCAGGAGCTGCTGGAGATCTCCATGGGCATCCTGCATCTGCAGGATCGCCAGCGGACGGCGCTCTTCGTCCGTCACGACCCGTTCGAGCGCTTCGTTTCGTGCCTGGTCTACATCCCGCGCGAGCGCCACGACACCGCCAACCGTCTGAAGGTGCAGGGCATCCTGGAGCGCGCCTACCAGGGCGAGGTCGACCGGTTCTACACCCACGTGACCGACTCGCCGCTGGCGCGCCTCCACTTCATCATCAAGACGCCGCTGCGCGATGGCCTCGCGCCGCCGGTCGAGGAGGTCGAGGCGCTGCTCACCGAGGCGGTGCGCGCCTGGGAGGACCGGCTGGTCGAGGCGTTGATTGCCGAGCACGGCGAGGCGGAGGGGACCGAGCTGGCGCGCCGCTACCGCAGCGCGTTTCCGGCCGGCTATTCGAGCCTCTACAACGAGCAGCTGGCGCTGGTCGACATCGGGCGGATGGAGGAGGCGCTCGCCAATGGCCCGATGGCGATGAACCTCTACCGCCCGCCGGACGCCGGCCAGCACGAGATCAACTTCAAGATCTACCTGACCGGACACCGCACGCACCTGTCGGACGTCCTGCCGATGCTCGAGAACATGGGCCTGCGGG
>JBFGLX010000312.1:0-4334 GCA_041575955.1 Thermoanaerobaculia bacterium | reverse complement strand
GCGATCTCGGGCGGTCGCTCCACTTCGGCGAGCCGGTGGCGCAGCTGCTGCTGCAGCGCTATCCCTCGACCATCCTGCTCGCGGTGGCCAGCATGCTCGTGGCGCTGGCGGTGGCGCTGCCGCTCGGCATCCTGGCCGCCTACTACCGCAACAGCTTCGCGGATCACTTTTCCCGGTTCTTCGCTCTGCTCGGCGTCTCGCTGCCGAACTTCTGGCTCGGTCCGATGCTGATCCTGCTGTTCGCGATCCAGCTCGACCTGTTTCCGGTCTCGGGCCGCTCCGGAGTGGCCAGCCTGGTCCTGCCTGCGATCACCCTCGGCACCGCGCTGGCCGGCCTGCTCACGCGCATGGTCCGAACGTCGCTGGCCGAGGAGCTGCACCGTCCCTACCTGGTGACGGCCGAGGCCAAGGGGCTTACCCGCGCCGGCGTCGTCCTGAGGCACGCGCTGCGCAACGCCTCGATCCCGGTGACCACCGTCGTCGGTCTCCAGTTCGGCGCGCTGCTGACCGGCGCGATCATCACCGAGACCATCTTCTCCTGGCCCGGAGTCGGCCGGATGGTCATCCAGGCGATCCAGCTGCGTGACTATCCGCTGGTGCAGGGAGGTGTCCTGATCATCGCCATGACCTACGTGGTGTTGAACGTCGTGACCGACCTCGTGTACGCGCTGCTCGACCCGCGGATTCGAGTCTCATGACGGCGCGCCCCCCGGTCGTGATCGGTGGCGCCCTGGTGGCGTTGTCGCTGATCGCCGCCCTGCTGGCGCCGCTACTGGCTCCCCATGATCCGGCCGAACAGAATCTGGACCGCCGGCTCGAGTCGCCGTCGGTCGAGCATCCGCTGGGGCTCGACGAGCTGGGCCGGGACATCTTGTCGAGGCTCATCTTCGGCGCCCGGGTGTCGCTCGGCGTAGGGCTCGCCGTGGTCCTGCTCTCGGGCGCGATCGGCAGCCTGATCGGGGCCGCCTCGGGCTTCGTCGGCGGCCGTCTCGATGCCCTGCTGATGCGGGTCAGCGACGTCTTTCTGGCGTTCCCCGGCATTCTGCTCGCCATCGCGCTGGTGGCGGTGCTCGGCCCCGCTCTCGAGCACGTCATCCTCGCGCTGGTGGTGATCGGCTGGGTGGGCTACGCGCGCCTGGTGCGCGGCCAGGTGCTGCAGATCAGGGAGATGGAGTTCGTCGCCGCGGCGCGGGCCACCGGGCTGCGCGGCCGGCGGGTCTTGTGGCGGCACGTGCTGCCCAACGTGCTGCCGGCCCTGACCGTCCAACTGAGCCTCGGGATGGCCGGCGCGATCCTCGCCGAGGCCAGCCTCTCCTTTCTGGGCCTGGGCATCCAGGCGCCGACGCCGTCCTGGGGGGCGATGATCAACGCCGGCCGCAGCCACCTGCTCGACGCACCGCACCTGGGTCTGTTCCCTGGGCTGGCGATCCTGCTGACCGTGATGGGGCTCAACTTCCTCGGCGATGCGCTGGTCGACGCCCTCGATCCCCGCGAGCGGCGGCTGAACGGGTAGCGGGTCAGTTTGGCCCGGCGGGCCAAGCTGACCCACTACCGCCGAACGGCAACCCTTGACTTTGGAAGAAAACCGTAGCAGGTGCTTAAATCTGAGCGTTCTGTGACTATACCTTTCGCTTGACAGAAGTGAAATTCGATGAATACTTAACGTGGTCTGACCATCCGATGAACTATGTTAGAGCTAGGAGGACGTGAGTGGCCAAGAAAGAGAAGTTGTACACCCTGACGGAGGTGTCGAAGCTCGCAGGGGTGTCCATGCCGACCCTTCAGCGCTACAAGAAGCAGTACCAGGATCGAATCCCTTCGGTGGGCGAAGGGCGTCGACAGCGGTACCCGAAGCGCGCCATCGCCGCGGTCAAGAAGCTGAAGGCCGAGAATCTCAAGAAGAAGGGTCGGCCTCGTAAGTCGGCGGCCCGGAAGAAGGCCAAGGCGCGGCCGCGAGCGGACGCGAAGGGGCTCTTGACACTGTCGGAGATCGGCCGGCGGACGGGTATCTCCTACCCCACGCTGGTGCGCTATGTGAAGCTTTTTATCGATCAGATTCCGCACGAAGGTGAAGGCCGCAAGCGGCGCTTCCCGCCCGCGGCGGTGAAGGTCTTCGCCAAGCTGCGCAAGAACAGCAAGCGGGGGCGGCCGAAGGGGGGCGCCACACGCTCCGGCGGCGGCCGGCCGCGAGCGGCGTCCTCGACGCATCCCGAGCTGAGCAAGCGGATCCGCGAGCTCGAGCGGACGCAGGCGCAAGTGTCGAGCCAACTCGCTGCGGTGATTGCGCTGCTCAAGCGGCCGGTGCAGGTGACGATCCGGCCGGAGTAGTCGGGCAGGTGGGGCCTTTCTGCCCCGCAGGCTGGCTAGAGGTGGTCCCAGCCGAGAGGCGGCAGGGAGGTCGTCTCGCCGCCGGCGTGCAAGCGCACGCCCGGCCGCGCGGTGATGCTGCCGATCCGGCGGCAGGAGGCCTGTCGCGGCCGGCGCGCGCCGTCGGGCAGCGTGAACAGCAGCACGTAGTCCTCGCCACCACCCAGGCTCAGATGGTCGGCGTCCGCGCCGAGCTCGCTCGCCCAGCGCTCGAGGCCGGCGGGCACCGGGAGCGCGTCGCGCTCGAGGTCGGCGCCGACGCCGCTCGCTCGGCAGAGCCGGTGGAGGTCGAGCGCCAGACCGTCCGAGACGTCGATCGCGGCCACCCGCGACCGGCGGGCGAGCTCGCGGCCGAGCGCCAGCTGGGGCCGGGGCTCGAGGTGGCGGCGGACGGCGCGCCGCGCGCCGCGCTGCCGGCGCTCGGGCAGCGCGAGGCGCTCCGGCAGGACAATCGAGCGTCCGTCGAGCGTCGTGCCCGCCTGCAGCAGAAGCCTGCCGAGCGCCGCTTCGCCGACCGTGCCGCCCAGCCAGAGACCGTCGCCGGGGCGCGCGGCGCGCCGGGTCAGCCAGCTGCCGCGCGGCTCCGGGCGGCCGAGCACGGTCATGGCGCAGGTCGGTGGCCCCGAGGTGGTGGCCGTGTCGCCGCCCGCCAGCACGATCGAGTGGCGTCTGCACGCCGCGAGGACGCCGGCCAGCAGGCGTTTCGCCCCATAGCCGCGGGGGAGGGCGACGGTGAGAAAGCAGTAGGCCGGATCGGCGCCGCTGGCGGCCAGATCGGAGAGGCAGACCGCGACCAGCCGGCGGCCGACTCGCCGCGGGTCGAGCCCGGGCGGGAAGTGCACGCCCTCGATCTGCTGATCGACGGAGATCGCCCAGCGCTCTGGCCGGCGCAGAATCGCCGCGTCGTCGCCGAGCAGGTCCTCGCCCTGGCGCCGGAGCCGGCGCCGCAGCCAGTCGATCAGACGGTCTTCGCCCAAGTGAGGTGACAGCTTACTTCTCTCTCCTCGGGCACCTATCGCGTCGAGTCGCCAGGCAAAGAGATAGGTAGACCGTCACCTTAGCTGCGCCACTCGCCGGTCAGGGCCAGGTCGAGCACCTCGTCGATGTGCTCGACGAAGCGGAACTCGACCCCGGCCTTGAGATCGTCGGCGATCTCCGCCAGGTCGCGCCGATTGAGCTTCGGCAGCAGGACGGTGCGAACGCCGGCGCCCTTGGCCGCCAGGACCTTCTCCTTGAGGCCGCCGATCGGCAGGATGTCGCCGCGCAGGGTGATCTCGCCGGTCATCGCCAGCCGCCGGTTGACCGGCGCCTGGGTCAGCAGCGAGATGATCGCGGTGGCGATGGTGATGCCGGCGGAAGTGCCGTCCTTGGGCACCGAGCCCGCCGGGGCGTGGATGTGGAGGTCGTGCTTGGTGAACAGGTCGTACGGCAGCCCGTGAGTGGCGCACCAGCTGCGGGCGTGGCTCAAGGCGGTCTGCGCCGACTCCTTCATCACCTCGCCGAGCTGCCCGGTCAGCCGCAGCCGCCCCTTGCCCGGAACCGCGACGACCTCGATGAAGAGCAGGTCGCCGCCGGCGGCGGTCCAGGCGAGGCCGGTCGCGACGCCGATCCGGTCGCGGTGGAGCAGCTCCTCGCTGAAGTGCCGCGCGGGGCCGAGCAGCCGCTCGACTGCGGTCTTGGTGACCCGGATGGAGCTCGAGTCGCCGGACGCCACCCGGACCGCGGTCTTGCGGCAGATCTTCGCCAGCTGCCGCTCGAGGCCGCGAACACCCGCCTCCTTGGTATGGTCCTGGATGATCTTGCGCACCCCGGCCGGGGTGAACGAGACGTGCTTGGCGCGCAGGCCGTGCGCCTTGACCTGCTTGGGGATCAGGTGACGGCGCGCGATGTGCGCCTTCTCCTCGGTCGTGTACCCGGGAATTCGGATCACCTCCATCCGGTCGAGGAACGCCGGCTGGATCGGCTGC
>JBFGLX010000311.1:0-4340 GCA_041575955.1 Thermoanaerobaculia bacterium | reverse complement strand
TTCCCGGCCAAGCTCTACAAGGGCGCGAGCCAGCTCGACCCGCGCCGGCCGTCGGTGATCATCGACTACGCCGAAACCGCCGAGATCGACGGCTACATCCCGGAGATCGACAGCCTGGGCGGCAAGGACGGCCTGCAGATTCGCGACGAGATCCGCATGATCCGCCCCGGCTTTTACCTCGGCCGCGCCTACTTCGGCACGCTCTTCGGGCTCAACTTCACGCTCTACAACGAAGACGTCGCCAACGCCGCCGCCGCCACCGGCGACTAGCCCGACCTTCTCACCAAGCGCATCCGGTCACCCCCGCTCCAGCCGCACTTCGAACGGGTTGTAGCTCGCCGGCATCCTGTCGACCCCGTCGAGCTTCGGGCTGCGCGCCCTGTACGGCCCGAGGTCGTGCAGCGTGGCCAGGACGCCGTTCGCGATCAGCAGCGCGAGGTCCTCGCCCGGACACCTCTGGGTGCCGCCACCGAAGTGGTGATAGGGCCCGGCGCCGCGCTGCCAGCGCTCCGGGTCGAAATGGGTCGCGGGGGCGGTGCCGTGGGTGCTGCGCGGGTCGAAGTGGTTGATCTCGTTGACGATCACGACCTGGGTGCCGGCCGGGACCCGAGCGCCGCAGAGGGTGGTCTCCCGCTCGGTGCGGCGCATGATGAAGTTGGTGGTCGGCCACAGCCGCATCGCCTCCTGCATGCAGCCGGTCAGGTAGGAGAGCCGCCGGACGGCGGCCGGGTCGTCGAGGTCGGCGCCGGCGATCTCCTTGGAGACCCGGTCGCGCACCGGCTCGAGGCCGGCGATCAGGCCCGCGGCCCGCGCCAGATTCTCGGCCAGGGTGTCGTTCATGGCGAACGCCCAGTGGGTGATCTGGTCGGGGATCACCGCCGGGTCGAGGGGCGGCTGTGCGGTTCGCGCCTGGCCGGCCAGGCTGTCGTCGGTCGCCGCGGCGCAGGCCGCCTCGAGCGTCGCGCGGAACTCGTCGTAGGTCTTGCCGCGGGCCGGGACCTTGCTCTCGTTGGCCTCGATCATCAGGTCCAGCAGCAGCCGCCGGCAGCGGCGCTCGCGCTCGCCGAGGTTGCCGAAGATCACCCGCAGGGCGATGCGCTCGACCAGCTCGGCCAGCTGGTCCCAGCCGACCAGGGTGGCGGTCGAGAGGGCACTCTTCGACTCCTGCCTGACGACCTGGTGGATGCGGGGCGCGGTCGGGTGGAGCCGGCCCGGGCTGAGCACCGCTTCGTTGAACGCCCGGCGCTCGGGATAGCTCGACGGCGGCGAGATGGTGACCGCGTCGGGCTGGAAGTGGCTCATCTTCTCCTTCTTGGTGGCGGCGTGGCCGTAGGGGTCGGGCGAGCCGTCGAGCACCTTGCGGATCTCTTCCGGGTCGAGCAGCAGCAGCACCTTCTCCTTGACGAACTTGATGTAGACGCCCTTGCCGTACTTCTTGCGCAGCTCGTCGCCGAATTCGGACGACAGCTGGCCGCGGCGCACGACGCCGACGCGCTTGACCCAATCGGGGCGCCGGATCAGGGCCCCCTGAAGGCCCGTGGGCACGACGATGCCGGTATTGAACTTGGCGCTGTCGATGATCGACGCCTCGGGAATCTCGCCCATCGCGTTCCTCCGATTTGTAGGCCGTGGGAGAAGGAGTCTAGCAGGCGCTCGGTCGCGGTCGCGAGTTGACGGCTTTTCGCGCCGCACCTATACTCGCGCAATCACAACGCACGATGGTAGGGCAATCGGCGATTGGGCGGGAGCGGCGAGACGCAGAGAGGGCACGAGGTGCGATGTCCGGGCGTGGCGATGATCCCGGCGCCGATGAGCGCCCCGGTCGGGCGGCGTGAAGTCGAGGAAGGAGTCCGCGGATGAGGAGGACACTCGGTTTCAGCTTGGTGATGGCGGTGGCGCTCGCGGCGGTCGGCTGCCGGTCGCCGGAATCCAAGTCCCGTAGCGCATGCCTGGATCTGCTGGGCGACATCGACCTCGACATCGGGGGCGAGAACCTGGTCGACGTGAGCGCCGTGCGTCCGGTGGCCAAGGAGCGCAAGGACCGATTCCTCGGCAAGCCCGAGGACCGGAATCGCATCGTCTGCCGGGGCGCGACCCGCAACGGCGACTACACCGGCACGCCGTGGGTGGACTGGGCCAACTACTGGGGCGCCGGCGACGAGTCCTCCCGGGCGCGCAGCCTGGTCCTCAACGGCATCGGCGTCAACGGCGCCCTGATCGACCTCGAGTACGAGCGCATGGAGCTCATCCGCTTCAACCTGTTCGACAACTACACCTGGGAGACCTACGTCAACGGCAGCGGCGGCACCGAGGGCCCGGCGGTCAAGGTCTGGCCCGAGATGAAGCTGGCCTCGGAGCACCCGAGCTACGCCGCGGTCGGCGGCGAGGGCGAGCAGCTTTGCCAGGGCGACCTGATCCGCCACCGGACGGTGGACGGCATCTGCAACGATCTGCGCAATCCGCGGATGGGCGCGGCCGGCACCCTGTTCGCCCGCAACACCCAGTTCGAGACCACGTTTCCCGACGAGGGCTGGAACGAGGTCGTCGCCAACCGGCACGACGGCCGGATCGGCGAGCTGACCCCCGATCCGCAGCTGGTCAGCCGCAAGCTGTTCACCCGCCAGCAGTCGAAGCCGGACGCCTGCAACGCGGGCTACGGGCTGCCTGGGCACTCGGTCGACGCCAACTGCGACTACCACAAGGCGCCGTTCTTCAACGTGCTGGCGGCGTTCTGGATCCAGTTCATGACCCACGACTGGTTCTCGCATCTCGACGAAGGCGTCAACGCTCCCGAGTACCAGAGCGTCGGCTGCGCGAGCGAAGAGGCCAAGAAGCTCGGCTGCCGGCCCGACGACCGGATGGAGAAGCCGCTGGTCGCGCAGTCGGGCCCCCCGGGCACCTTTTCCGGCAGCGACGGCAAGGAGTACGTGAAGCGCGCGCCCAAGACCTTCACCAACACCAACACCGCCTGGTGGGACGCCTCGCAGATGTACGGCTACAGCGACCTCTCGCGCAAGCGCGTCAAGCGCGACCCGGGCGATCGGGCCAAGCTCCTGATGATCGCCCGCGGCTCGCATGAGGGCGCCGGCGAGGCGCAGGGCTACCTGCCGCTGCTCGAGGACTGCAAGGGCGCCGATCCCGCGGCCAAGTGCGTGCCCGATCCGATGATCCCGGCGTGGGCCGGCCAGGAGGCCACCGGCTTCCCCGACAACTTCACCATCGGCATGAGCCTCTACCACAACGTCTTCGCCCGCGAGCACAACGCGTTCGTCGACGCCTTCCGGGCCGAAGCGGCGAAGGACCCGGCGGCGGACTCCGGCCTGCGCAACCCGAGCGCCCCGGCCACCCCGATCGCCTACGGCGACGTCACCGACGACGAGCTGTTCGAGATCGCCCGGCTGGTGGTGTCGGCCGAGATCGCCAAGATCCACACCATCGAGTGGACCACCCAGCTGCTCTACGACGAGCCGCTCTACAAGGGCATGAACTCGAACTGGGGCGGGCTGTTCGAGGAGGGCAAGCACGAGTTCCTGCGCTCGGTGCTCAACCGCATCGCGCAGGCGACCCGCGAGTCGCGCCAGGAAGGCCTGGCCAACCAGTGGTACTCGATCTTCGCCTCCGGCCCCGGGATCTTCGGCATCGGCTCCGACGTCCCCTACCTGGGCGACGACGGTACGCTCAACATCCAGGCGGTCAACGGCGGCATCAACCACTTCGGCTCGCCGTTCAACTTCCCCGAGGAGTTCGTCACCGTCTACCGGCTGCATCCGCTGGTGCCCGACCTGATGGAGTTTCGCGACTGGCAGGAGCCGAACGCGATCCAGGCCAAGGTCCCGGTCGTCGAGTCGTTCCGTGGCGCCGCCACCCAGGCGATGACCGACGGTGGACTCGCCAACTGGATGCTGAGCATGGGCCGCCAGCGGCTCGGCGCGCTGACCCTGCAGAACCATCCCCAATTCCTGCAGAACCTCGAGATGCCGCGGCTCACGAGCCCGACCCAGACGATCGACGTCGCCGCGCTCGACGTGCTGCGCGACCGCCAGCGCGGCATCCCGCGCTTCAACGAGTTCCGCCGCCAGTACGGGCTCAGGCAGCTCACCAGCTTCGACGACTTCGTCGACGTGCGGCTGCCCGAGGGCTCGCCCGCGCGGCAGCACCAGGAGGCGATGGTCGAGCTCCTGCGCGAGGTCTACGGCACCCACATGTGCACCCCGGGCAAGATCATCTCGACCGCCCAGGGCGACGTCGACGACTGCTTCGGCGGCGCGGCGCGGGTGGTCGACAACATCGAGGACGTCGACACGGTGGTCGGCTGGCTGGCCGAGTTCACCCGTCCCCAC
>JBFGLX010000310.1:0-4341 GCA_041575955.1 Thermoanaerobaculia bacterium | reverse complement strand
GAGCCGCGAGGACCAGGAGACCCTCGATCGCTCGATCGGACAGCTCGACGAGCTGTTTCTCCTGGTCGTGGTCGGCGAGTTCAACTCCGGCAAGAGCACGTTCATCAACGCGCTGCTGGGCGAGAAGATCCTCGAGGAGGGGGTCACCCCGACCACCTCGCGCATCCACCGCCTCCACTTCGGCACCGAAGCCGGCGCCGCGCCGGGCCGCGACGGCATCCTCGAGGTCACCTCGGCCAACCCGGCGCTCGAGCACCTCCAGATCGTCGACACCCCGGGCACCAACGCGCTGGACCGGGAGCACGAAGCGATCACCCGCCACTTCGTGCCGCGCTCCGACCTGGTGCTGTTCGTCACCTCGGCCGACCGGCCGTTCACCGAGAGCGAGCGCGCCTTCATCGAGGGCATCCGGGAGTGGGGCAAGAAGCTGGTGGTGGTGGTCAACAAGACCGACTTCCTCGCCGGCGCCGACGAGCGCGAGAAGATCGAGGCCTTCATCCGCGACAACGCCCGCGACCTGCTCGGCTTCGTGCCCGAGATCTTCTCGGTCTCGTCGCGCCAGGCGCTCGCCGCGAAGCTCGGCGGCGGCGCGGCCGACGCCTGGGAGGCGAGCCGGTTCTCGGCGCTCGAGGACTACCTGGTCGAGACCCTCGACGAGGGCGAGCGGGTGCGGCTCAAGCTGCTCAATCCGCTGGGCGTCGCCAGCAAGTTGGCCAGCAAGTACCTCGAGCTCGCCGAGAGCCGGCTCGAGCTCCTGGAGGGCGATTTCGAGATCCTCGACCGGATCGACTCGCAGCTGTCGGTCTACCAGGAGGACCTGCAGGCGCAGTTCCGCTTCCGGCTGACCGACGTCGACAACCAGCTGCACGCGTTCGAGCGCCGCGGGCTCGAGTTCTTCGACGACAACCTGAGGCTGCCGCGTGCCTTCGACCTGCTCAACAAGGAGCGGGTCAAGGCCGATTTCGAGCGCAAGGTGATCGCCGACGGCCCGCAGGAGATCGAGGCGCGGGTCGACGAGATCATCGACTGGATGGTCGAATCCGAGCTCGCCCAGTGGCAGAGCGTCAGCGACAGCCTGGCCAGCCGCCGGGAGACCCACGCCGAGGGCGCGGTCGGCGAGCTCGGCAAGTTCGACTACAACCGGCGCGAGCTGCTCGAGACCGTCGGCCGGGCCGCGCGCTCGGCCATTCGCGGCTACGACCAGAGCGCCGAGGCGCGGCGGATGGCCGAGTCGGTGCGCGCCGCGGTCACCGGCACCGCGGCCGTCGAGGTCGGTGCCATCGGCCTCGGCACCCTGATCACCGTGCTCGCCACCACCCAGGTCGCCGACGTCACCGGCCTGGTCGCCGCCGGCACCCTGGCGGCGCTCGGGCTGTTCATCCTGCCCGCCCGCCGCAGGCGGGCCAAAGCGGAGCTGCGGCGGAAGATCCTGGCCCTGCGCGAGCAGCTGATGAGCGGCCTGACCGACCAGTTCGAGCGCGAGACCGACCGCAGCATCCTGCGCATCCGGGAGGCGGTCATGCCCTACACCCGCTTCGTGCGCGCCGAGCGCGAGCGGCTCAACGCCCGCCGCGACGAGCTCGCCGAGATCCGCGGCAATCTCGCCCAGCTCAGGGAGCTGGTCGAGGAGGTGTAGGGGCGGGCTCGACCGCGCCCGTGCCGATCCGATCCAGGAGCGCGCGGTACGCTAGAGGCATCTGGGAGGACGGAACGATGGCAGCGAAGAAGCGCGCCAAGAAGACCGCGAAGCGCAAGCCCTCCGCGAAGCGCAAGCCGGCCACGAAGTCCAAGCCGGCCGCGAAGTCCAAGAGCCCGAAAAAGCGCGCCGCAGAACCTGAGAGCCTGTTCGAGCGGCGCTTGAAGCCGCGCGTCGATCTGCGGCTCGCGTTCGGCAGCATCGCCGAGGTCGACTCCCAGGCGATCGTCCTGGGCCTGTTCGAAGGCATCCAGGAGCTGTCGCAGGCGGCGCGCGCGATCGACGAGCGCATGGACGGCGCGATCTCGGAGATCAGCCTGCGCCGGATGTTCCTGGGCAAGGTCGGCGAGATCTTCATCCTGCCCGCGGTCCGGCACGACATCCGGGCCGACCTGGTGGTGTGCGCGGGCATGGGCGCGTTCGACACGTTCGAGCCGGCGGTGCTCCAGATCGTCGCCGAGAACGTCGCCCGCACCCTGGTGCGGGCCAAGGTGACCGATTTCGCCACCGTGCTCTTCGGCGCCTCGCGCGGCGACCTGGACGTCGGCCTCTGCAACCTGGTGGACGGCTTTTTCCGCGGCGTGCGCGGCTCGCGGGCCCGCAGCCCGCTCCGCTCGATCACCGTCTGCGAGACCAACCGCCTGCGCTGCCAGGGCATCGAGGACGGCATCGTGAAGCTCTACGGGAGCGCGCGCTCCGAGCACGTCGACGTCACCCTGGAGAAGATCACCCTGCCCGATCCGCCGGCCCGCGCCGCGGCCGGCCCGCCCTCGGTGGTGCTGCAGACGACGCTCGTGTCGAGGGCCGAGGACGGCGACACCGAGATCCGCTTCTCGGTCCTCGGCACCGGCGCCAAGGCGACCGTCCTCTCCGAGACCAGCACGATCGGGACCGCGAAGCTCGAGCGGCTCGTGGCCGAGGTCGACGAGCAGGCGTTCATCCGCTCGGCGCGGCCGCTCGACGCGCTGAAGAGCTACGGCAAGAAGCTCGCCAAGGCGGTCGTGCCCCCGAGCATCGCCGCGAGCCTCGAGCGGGTGGTCGGCGACAACCGCATCGTCTGGATCCAGGACAGCGGCACGTCGCGGGTGCCCTGGGAGACGCTCTGCATCGGCAGCTGGTTCCCGGCCGCCGAGGCCGGCATGAGCCGCCAGTACGTCGCCGACCACATGCCGGTGGCGCGGTGGCTCGAGCAGCGCCGCTACGACGAGGTGATCGACGTCTTGCTGATCGTCAATCCGACCGAGGACCTGCACGGCGCCGAGTACGAGGGCCGCGTCGTCAGGGAGGCGGTCAAGGGGCTCTCGGGGATCGAGATCCACGAGCTCCGCGGCCGCGCGGCGACCAAGGCCAAGGTCAAGAAGGCGCTCCTCTCCGGCAAGTACGACGTGCTGCACTACGCCGGCCACACCGCGTTCTTCCCCGACAACCCCATGTATACCGGGATCGTCTGCGCGCGCGCCGAGATCCTGGCCGGCAACGAGCTCGCCAAGATCCAGAACCTGCCCGCCGTGGTCTTCTTCAACTCCTGCCAGTCGGCCCGGGTCGGAGGCATGGCGGAGACCGAGGCGGCGGGCCTGGCGCGCAACGTCGGCCTGGCCGAGGCCTTCCTGCGCGGCGGAGTCGCCAACTACGTCGGCACCCACTGGGTGGTCTCCGACGCCGCCGCCCCGTCCTTCATGCGCGCCTTCTACGGCGCGCTGGTCGACAGCGAGCCGATGGGCGTCGCGGTCTCGGCCGGCCGGCGCGCGGTCCGCGAGCTCGGCAGCCGCGACTGGGCCGACTACATCCACTACGGCAGCCCCGGCTTCGTGCTCAAGGTCCCGCACGGCGAGACCCGACGCTGACGGCTGGCGCCGCTCGGAAGCCGATCGCCGGTCGGGTAGTGTCCGCACAAAGGACACTACCGGCGGTCGCGATGCATCGCCGCCGACGCCGAATCCGTGTAGCATCGCCCAATGACTTTCACTTGGACGAATCTGAAGGGTGCCGCCCTCCTCGGGCCGCTGGTCCTGCTGGCGCTCGCCGCCGGCTGTGCCGGCGACGCGGGCGAGCGCGAGCGCGCCGCGGATGCCGCCGGCGCGCCCACGAGCGAGACCGAAGCGACCCCCGATCGCCCCGCGGGCGGGGTCGAAGTCGAGAGCCAGACCGCCCGCCTGCCGGCGTTCGAGGACTATCCCGCGGGCGAGCCCTACGCCGGCGAGCCCGCCGCGGTGGACCTCGCGAGCCACCCGGACGGCAAGATGTTTCGAACCGCCCTGACCCGGGACGCCGAAGCGGGCGCCCGCGAGAGGCGCTTCGCCGGCCACTACCGGATCGTGGTCATCGGCTGCGGCACCTCCTGCAAGACGGTGTGGGCGGTGGACCTCGTCGACGGCAGCCTGCGGCAGCTCTTCACGGCGACCCTGGGAGTGGCCTTCCGCCCCGACAGCCGCCTGATCATCGAGAACGACCCCGGCCAGTACGAAGGCCTGCTCGTTGAGATGTCGGCGGCCGAGGTCGAGGCGATGATGGAGACCTACGGCCCGCCCCGGTTCTGGGTCGAGAACGACGGCAAGTTCGAGCAGGTCGGTCCCGAGGCGCTGCGCATCGACCCCGAGACCGGCAAGATCGTGCCCGGCCCGCCGGAGCGCTCCGCCGCCCGCTGG
>JBFGLX010000309.1:0-4367 GCA_041575955.1 Thermoanaerobaculia bacterium | reverse complement strand
TTCGAGGGCGCGATCACCGGCGCCAGCGCGTCCCTGTACGTCGCCAACTACGGGCACGACCAGTACCAACGCTGGTGGGAGCTGGAGCTCGGCCTGCCCTGGCTGCCGGAGAACCGGCAGATCTGGGAGGAGCTGTCGCCGTTCAACCGGGTCGAGAAGATCGTCACGCCCACCCTGATCGTGTGCGGCGAGAAGGACTGGAACGTGCCGGTGATCAACTCCGAGCAGCTGTTCATGGCGCTCAAGCGGCTCGGCCGCACCACCGAGCTGATCGTCTACCCCGGCGAGCACCACGGCATCGCCACGCCGCTCTTCATTCGCGACCGCTGGCAGCGCTACCTCGACTGGTTCGACCGCCACGTCAAGGGCGCGGCAGGGACGAGCCCCTGACCCCCCCGAGCCCCACCGTCACCGCCAACGGGCGGGGGCGTCCCTCTCCCCCCGCGAGGGCGGGAGAGGGATTCGGGTACCGGGCGATACGTTGACCGTCGCTCTCTGGGCCCTCGCCGTCGTCCTGATCGCCGTCGGCGTCGCCGGCACCCTGCTGCCGGTGCTGCCCGGCGCCGCGATCGTCTTCCTCGGCATGCTGCTGGCCGCGTGGCTCGACGACTTCACCCGCGTCGGGCCCTTCGCGCTCGTCTTTCTGGCGCTCCTGACCGCTCTCGTCTACGCCATCGACCTGGCCGGCGGGTCGTTCGGCGCCAAGCGCCTCGGAGCGAGCCGCAGGGCGGCCTTCGGCGCCTTCGTGGGCGCTCTGGTCGGCATCTTCTTCGGTTTGCCCGGCATCCTACTGGGACCGTTCATCGGCGCGGTGCTGGGCGAGTACAGCGTCCGGCGCGACCTCTCCGCGGCCGGCAAGGCGGGCGCCGGTACCTGGCTCGGGCTGGCGCTCGCGGCGGCGGCCAAGATCGCGCTGGTCTTCGCGATGCTGGCGCTGTTCGTCACCGCCTACGTGATCTAGCTGATCGCCTCGATCGCCCCCCTCACCCTCCCCACCCGCCCGGCACCCGAGGGATCGAGGGTGAGAGGGGTGATCCGATGGACCTACCGCGGGCGCACGCGGCCGTCCATGTCGGGAATCACGAAGTCGGGATCGAACCGGCACGGGCCGCCGAAGATGCCCGCCAGCGCCTCGCAGGTGGCCTGCATCTCCGCCACGGTCGGCTGCGCGCCACCCGCGGCCCAGTTCGTCGTGGCGTCCCAACCGGCCGCCACCTCCGCGACCGAGAAGCCGCAGTGGCTGGGCTGCTTCTCGACCGCGACCGCGACGGTCAGATTCTCGGCCGGCACCACCGAGGCGTACTCCGACTGGTTCTCGACGATGACCAGGCCGTCCTTGTCGGTGTGCAGGTTGACGATCTTCACGTCGCCGATCTTGCCCTTGGGGGTGAAGTTCCTGGCCAGCCTCCTCGCCGGGCCCTTCCTGGCCTTGACCCGCTCGATCGAAGCGTCGACCGCGGCGTCGCCGTAGTCGACGTTCTCGTTGCCGAGCGCCTGCTTGCCCCTCAGCTTGCCGCGGTCGTAGAACAGGTTGGACATGCCGAAGGTCACGTACCACATGTCGGTCTGCAGGAAGCCCTCCGGAAGCCCGGTCAGCGCCAGCAGCCGGGCCAGATTCTCTTTCTGCTCCTTGCTGCGTCGCCGCTTCGGCAGATCCACCCCGGTGCACGCGTTGACCGAGCTGGCGACGTCGCTCGGACCCAAGGCACTGCTCTTCTCCAGGCCGGTGCGACCGCCCGCGATCGCGGCGTCCGGAACGTCCCGGCAGACGGCGTCGTAGAGCAGCCGGATGTCGAAGGCGCCGTCCCAGTTGCGACTGCCCGCCACCGCGCCGCAGAACGTGTACGCGGCGACCACGTCAGCGATCTTGGCCTGCTCGAGGGCGGCGACCGTCACCGCGCCGCCCAGCGAGGCGCCGGTGAGGATGATCGGGCCGGGGGCGCCGGCATGCCCCTTGAAGGCCGAGACCAGCGCCCTCAGGTCCTTGCTGCTCTTGAACAGAGCCCAGCCGGTCTGCCGGTAGCTCGACGCCGCGACCGCGAAGCCCTGGGCGAGCTGCAGCTCGGCCAGCGGACCGAGATCGTCGACCGGACCGATCGGCGACAGGCTGAAGCCGTGATTCCAGATCACCAGGCCGTCTCCGGAAGCCCAGCCGTCGGGAACTGCGATCTTGTAGTGCGCCCCGCCCGCGGTGGTGCCCGTGAACTCGGCCTGGGCAGCCAGGGGCGGGCCGAGCAGGGTTGCCAGGATCGCCACCGCGACGATGGCCATGAGCTTTCGATGCATGCAATTCTCCTTGGGTTGGAAGACGGGTCTCGACGCCTTTCGCCGTCCGCCACCGATCGGATGCGTCCGCGGCGGATGCGCCCGCGGCGGTCGGCGCCTCTCGTCTGGGGTCGGGGTCCCTGCCGATCGAGCTCGCATTCTAGCCTGACCTTCAGAAGAACGCCGAACGGCGGATCGTGGCTCGATCGCGGGCGGGCCGGTAGACTCCTATCTCGAGAGATGCGCAGACGGGAGTGGATCGCGGCGATCTGGACCGCATGCCTCATGGCCGAGTGCGCTGCCGCCGGCGCCCAGGCGGAGACACCGGCCAGGCGGGTCCGCATGCAAGCGGAGCGCGCTGCCGCCGATCCGGTCCTCGACGGCGAAGTGCTCGGCGATCCCGCCTGGTCGGGGGTGAGTCCCGCCACCGGCTTCGTCCAGAATCGGCCCGACGAGGGCCGGCCGGCGACCGAGCGCACCGAGGTCTACGTCACCTTCAACGAGTCGACGCTGTTCGTCGGCGTGGTCTGCTACGACCGCGACCCGGCGGGCATCATCGTCGCCCACGCCCGGCGCGACGAGTCGCTGGACGAGACCGACAGCTTCCAGCTCATCCTCGACACCTACCGCGACCGCCAGAGCGGCTTCGTCTTCGGCACCAACCCGGCCGGAGTGCAGTTCGACGGCCAGGTCACCGGGCGGAGCGGCGGCGGCCTGACGGCGGGCAACACGTTCAACCTGAACTGGGACGCCGCCTGGGAGGTCGCCGCCACGACCACCGAGATCGGCTGGAGCGCCGAGCTGGCGATCCCCTTCCGGTCGCTGCGCTACCCGGGTGGCGGCGCCGGCACCTGGGGCGTCAACTTCCAGCGCAACATCCGGCGCCGCAACGAGTCGGCATACTGGGCGCCCCTCTCACGGCAGTTCAATCTCTTCTGGGTGTCGCTGACCGGCGACCTCGAGGGGGTCGAGCCGCCCAGCCAGCGCAACCTGCAGCTCACCCCGTACGCGCTCGCCAGCAGCCGGCGGCCGGGGGTCGAGGGGGCCTCGACCCGCTCCGAAGGCGAGCTCGGGGCCGACCTCAAGTACGGCCTCACCCCGAGCCTGACGCTCGACGCCACCTACAACACCGACTTCGCCCAGGTCGAGGCGGACGAGCTGCAGATCAACCTCGATCGCTTCAACCTCTTCTTTCCCGAGAAGCGGCCGTTCTTTCTCGAGAACGCCGGCCTGTTCGACGTCGGCGTGAGCGAAGAGCTGGCGCTCTTCTTCTCGCGGCGGATCGGCCTCGGACCCGACGGCGAGGAGATCCCGATCGAAGCCGGGCTCCGGGTCTCGGGCAAGCAGGGCCGCAACAACGTCGGGCTGCTCTACATGCGAACCGAGGAAGCGGCCGGCATCGCGCCCGGCAACGAGTTCGCCGTGGCGCGCTACGGCCGCGACCTGCCGAACCGCTCGTCGGTGGGCGCGATCTTCGTCAACCGGGACGGTAGCGGCGGCGCCGCGGGGAGCGACGACCACAACCGGACCTTCGGCCTCGACGGCCGCTGGGGCCTCGGCGAGGGGAGCGAGCTCGCCGGCTTCGTCGCCAAGACCGAGACGCCCGGAATCGAAACGGGAGACCACGCCTTCCAGCTGATCGGGCGCTACAACTCGGAGCGCTATTCGGGCTCGCTCGGCTTCACCGAGGTCGGCGAGGGGTTCAATCCCGAGGTCGGCTTCCTGAGCCGGCGCGGCTACCGCAAGCCGGAAGCGTTCGTCCTGCGCCGCATTCGGCCGCAGAAGCTGTGGGGCCTGCAGGAGATCCGGCCGCACGTGTCGTATCGGGGCTTCTGGGACGACGACGACTTCCAGGAGAGCGGTTTCCTGCACGTCGACACCCACTGGGAGTGGAAGAACGGCTACGAGGTGCACACCGGGGTCAACTTCACCCACGAAGGGGTGAAGGAGGCGTTCGAGATCGCCGAGGGGGTGATCGTGCCGCCGGGCAGCTACTCGCACGAAGAGGTCGCCCTGGTCTTCTTCACCAATCGCGGCGCGCCGGTGAGCTTCACCCTGCGGCCGACGTTCGGCGGCTTCTTCGGCGGCGACCGGTTGGCGGT
>JBFGLX010000308.1:0-4392 GCA_041575955.1 Thermoanaerobaculia bacterium | reverse complement strand
TCGTTCACGTTCGAGTTCGAGAGCGAGACCTACGACTTCCAGAGCGAGACCAACTCGACGGTCTTCCAGCTCAACTCGGTGCTCAGCTCGACGATGTTCAACGAGGCCCGGGTGACGCTGCAGAGCATCAAGGACCGGCGCGCCGGCAAGGGCGGCGTGCGGTTCCCGTGGATCGAGATCGAGAACGTGCTCGATTTCGACACCGGCGACGACCTCGGCGAGTTCGAGGCCGGCACCGAGCCGTTCTCGACCAAGAACGCGCTCGATCAGGACATCCTCGAGATCACCAACGATTTCACCTGGATCAGGGGCAACCACACGCTCACCTTCGGCACCCACAACGAGCTCTTCTCGTTCAAGAACCTGTTCATCCAGAACGCGTTCGGCGCCTACGAGTTCCGGACGCTCGACGACTTCCTGAACGGCGCCCCGGCCCGGGAGTACGAGTTCACCACCGTGCCGCCCGGCCAGAAGGAGGCGCAGGAGTTCGACGTCAACCAGCTCGGCTTCTACATCGGCGACCAGTGGTCGGCCAAGTCGAACGTGACCATGACGTTCGGCGCCCGAGTGGACATTCCGTTCTTCCCCGACAAGCCGTCGCGCAACCCGTTCACCGAGCAGACCTACGGTTTCCGCACCGACGAGATTCCCGACGGCGAGGTGCTCTTCTCGCCGCGCTTCGGCTTCAACTGGGACATCAAGGGTGACGGCAAACAGCAGCTCCGCGGCGGCGCCGGAATCTTCGCCGGCCGGCCGCCCTACGTCTGGATCTCGAACAGCTACGCCCGCACCGGCATCGAGCAGGAGTTCATTCGGACGTTCGTCGGCGTGCCGTTCAACCCCGATCCGGACAACCAGCCGACCGGCTTCCCGGGCAGCGGCGGCGAGTTCAACCTGATCGACCCCAGCTTCAAGTTCCCGACGGTCGCGCGCGTCAACCTCGCCTACGACCGGGAGCTCCCCTGGTGGAACCTGTTCGCCACCGTGGAGGGCATCATCTCGGAGAGCCAGGACGAGATCGACTACAAGGATCTCAACCTGGTGCAGAACGGCAACGTGCCGTTCGACGGCCGGCCGACCTTCACCAGGGTGGATTCCAACGTCAGTGGCGCCTACCTGATCACCAACACCAGCGAGGGCGACGCGACCAACTTGGCGGTCAAGGTCGAGCGCCGGCCGGGTCGCGGTGTGTGGGGCTTCGTCTCCTACGCCTACGGCGAATCGAACGTGGTCAACGACGGCTCGTCGAGCCGCGCGGTGTCGAACTTCCAGTTCACCGAGGCGGTCGATCCCAACAACGTCGGCCTGAGCCCGTCGGACTTCGAGGTCGAGCACCGGTTCAACGCGGCCCTCGGCTACTCGTTCAACAGAGACACGCGCTACCCGACGACCGTCTCGGCGTTCTACAACGCCCAGTCGGGCCGGCCGTTCTCGAACATCTACAGCTTCCAGGTGCCCAGAGGCGGCATCAATACCGACAGCTACTTCTCCAACGACCTGCTCTACGTGCCGTCCGGTCCCAACGACGTGGTCATCACCAACGGTACCTGGGATCAGCTCGATCGCTACATCGCCTCGGACGAGTGCCTGAACAGCAACCGCGGCAGGATCGCGCCGCGCAACTGCAGCCGGGCGCCGTGGATCCACTCGCTCGACATCCGGATCGCCCAGGACATTCCGATCAAGCGCGCCAACGTGCAGCTCACCTTCGATCTGTTCAACCTGGCGAACTTCCTGGACGACGACTCGGGCGTGCTGCGCTACGTGCGCTTCAACACGGTCGGCCCGGTCGACTTCATCGGCACCACGGCCGACGGCAAGCCGATCTACGACCTGAACTCGGTGGTGTCGGACCCGGAGAACAACAGCATCTTCGAGACCCACAACATCAATTCCCGCTGGCGCGCCAAGCTGGGCGCCCGCGTGAGCTTCTAAGCTTCCGTTTCGACGGATCCGTTTCGAGGGCCGCGCCTGCGGCCCTCTTTTTTTTTTGCCCGCCCGGTCGGGCCTGACCTCGAAGCGAAACAGACGGGAGTGAAACGCGGCAGATTCAAGTAGTTGCGGCCTTCTGGGCGAAGGTCGTTGAGACGGTCGGGCTAGAATCGCCGGCCGAGTCATGCCTAACCGGAGCCACTCCAGAGGCCGTAGCGAGGGCGCCGGGCCGGTGGTCCGCAGGCGCTCCTGGCGGCGCGTCCTGCCGGTGGCCGCGGCGCTGGTGGCCGGCCTGGTCGTCGCCGGCGTCTGGGCGCACCGGAGCCTCCCCTGGCTGCGGCCGGCGCCGGAGGTCGCGACGCCGGCGACGCCGGAGCTGCTCGATCCGGACGTGGCGCGGCTCGTGCGGCGCTCGGTCGCCGAGGCGGAAGCCGAGCCGAGGTCGGCGGACCGGCACGGCCGGCTCGGCATGGTCTACGAAGCCAACGCCCTGTGGCCCGAGGCGCGCGCGAGCTACGCCGCCGCGGCCCGGCTCGACCCGGGCGAGAAGCTCTGGCGGTTGCACCTAGGCATCGCCAGCCAGCAGGCCGGCGACGTTGCCGAGGCGCTCCGGGTCTACAGGCAGCTCGCCGCCGAGCAGCCGTCGTTCGCGCCGGTGCACGACCGCCTGGGTTGGCTTCTTCTCGAGAACGGCGAGCGGGACGAGGCCCTCACGGCCTTCGAGCGGGTCATCGACGCGGCCCCCGACTCGCCCGCCGGCCACCTCGGAGCGGCGACGGTCGCCCGGCTCGAGGGCGATGCCGCGACCGCCGTCGAGCGGCTGCAGCGGGCCCTGGAGCTCGACCCCGGCCACCGGGGCGCGCGCTACCAGCTCGGCCTCGCCTACCGCGACCTTGGGCGGCAGCCGGAGTCCGAGCGCGCGCTCGCGGCGGGGCTCCAGGCCGAGATCCGCCCGCTGCCCGATCCGCTGAGCGACCAGATCGCCGGCTATGCGGTGGGCCTGGCCGCCAGGATGGAGAGGGCGGAGGCGCTGCGCCGGGCCGGCCGCATCGCCGAGGCGGCGAAGCTGCTCGAGGCCGCGCTGGCGACCCACCCCGAGAATCTGACTCTCCTCAACGGCCTCGCCGCCGCCCATCTGAGCCTGGGGGAGCTCGGCCGCGCGCGCGACCTGCTGTCGCGGGCGCTCGAGGTCGACGCCACGAGCGTCGAGACCCACCTGAACCTGGCCGGCTGGGCGCTCGCCGCGAAGCGGCCGCAGCTGGCGATCGAGTACGTGGATCGGGCTCTTGCCACGGCGCCCCGCCTGGCTCGCTTGCACGCCCTGCGGGCCCAGGCGCTGGTGGCCGAGCGCCGGCTCGACGAGGCGATCGCCAGCCTCGAAGAGGCCCTCCGTTTCGAGGTTCGCGATCCCGGGCTCTACGTCGGGCTGGGTGTCCTCTATTCGACGACCGGGCGCTGGCAGGCGGCGCGCGCTCTCCACGAGCGGGCGCTCGAGGGCTGGCCCGACCTGGCGCCGGCGCACCTGGGGCTGTGCGAGGCCTGCCTCGCCCTGGGAGACCGGGGGTCGGCCCGCGAAGCGTGCGACCGCTTGGCGGCGCTCGCCCCGGACCACCCGCGGCTCGACGAGCTGCGGCGGCGTCTGGACGCCGCCGCGCGGGGCACCGGATGATCGGGCGATCGCCGCGGAAGCCGCGGGGCTGGGAAATCGTCTGCGGCAGCTCCGCCCGTCTCGCGCTGCCGTTGGCCGGCCTGCAGCTGACCGGCCTGCTTCTGTCCGGGTTGCTTTGGGCCGGCTGCCCCGAGCGGACCGAAGAGGCGCCGGCGCCGGTCGGCCGCGGGCCCGAAGCCGCGAGCTGGTTCGAGCCGGTCGCCGAGCGGCAGGCGCCCGATTTCGCGCACGTTCGCGGTGAGGGGGAGCGCTACTGGTTTCCCGAGATCATGTCGGGTGGCGGCGGCTGGCTCGACTACGACGGCGACGGCGACCTCGACCTCTACCTGGTCCAGGGAGGCGACCCCACGGGCTCTTCAGCCGGGCTCTCGGACCGCCTTTTTCGCAACGACGGCGGTGGCGCGTTCGTCGACGTCACCAGTGCCGCGGGCGTCGGCGAAGCCGCCTACGGCATGGGGCTGGTGGTCGGTGACTACGACGGCGACGGCGACCCGGACCTCTACGTCACCAACCTCGGGCCCAACGCGCTGCTCGAGAATCGCGGTGACGGCACCTATCGAGCGGTCGCGACCGGCGTCGAGGGCGCCGCCTGGAGCACCAGTGGCGCCGCCTTCGACTACGACCGCGACGGCGACCTCGATCTGTTCATCGTCAACTACGTGAGCTGGACGCCGGCGATCGAGATGGAGTGCTACGGCCCCGGTGGCGTCCGCGACTACTGCCATCCGAGCCGCTACCAGGCCCCGGCCGCCGATCAGCTGCTGCGCAACGATGGCGGCCTCCGCTTCACC
>JBFGLX010000307.1:0-4397 GCA_041575955.1 Thermoanaerobaculia bacterium | reverse complement strand
GACTCGAGCAGGTTTTCCGGATGGCCGCGCGCCTCCCACAGCTCCTCGGTGAGGTGCGGCGCGAACGGGTGCAGGAGCATCAGCAGCGTGTCGAACGTCTGCTCGCACGTCAGCCGCGAGGCGGTGCGCTCCTCGAGCGCCTTGCCGAGCGCGTTCATCAGCTCCATCAGCGCCGCCACCACGGTGTTGAACTTGAACTTCTCCATGTCGCGCGTGACGCGCTCGGTCGCCACGTGGCGCAGCCGCTCGAGCTCGTCGTCCGCGGGGCCGGTGGGCGGCGCCTCCGCCAGTTTCTCGGCCGCGCGCCAGACGCGGTTCAGGAACCGGTAGGCGCCGGAGACCGCCTCCTGGTTCCACTCCACCTCTTCGTCGGGGGGCCCGAGGAAGAGCGTGTAGACGCGCTCGGTGTCGGCGCCCATCTCGTCGATCAGCCGATCCGGAGAGATCGTGTTGCCGCGCGACTTCGACATCTTCTCGATCCGGCCGCTCTCCTCGGAGAAGCGGGTGATCATCCCCTGGTTGAAGAGGTTGGTGAACGGCTCCTCGAACTCGATCAGCCCGAACTCGCGCAGCACCAGGGTGACGAAACGGGCGTAGAGCAGGTGGAGGATGGCGTGCTCGATGCCGCCGATGTACTGGTCGACCGGGCACCACTCCGCCGCCAGCTTCGAGTCGAAGATCCGCTCGTTGTCCCTGGCCGAGAGGTAGCGCAGGAAGTACCACGAGCTGTCGACGAACGTGTCCATGGTGTCGGTCTCGCGCCGGGCGGCGCCGCCGCACTTCGAGCAGACCGCGGCCAGGAAGCCCTCGTGCCGCTCGAGCGGGTTGCCGCGCCGGCCGGTGAACTCGACGTCGTACGGCAGGGTCACCGGCAGCTCGCTCTCCGGCACCGGCACGATGCCGCAGCCGTCGCAGTAGACCACCGGAATCGGCGTCCCCCAGTAGCGCTGCCGCGAGATCAGCCAGTCGCGCAGACGGTAGGTGACCTTGCGCCGGCCCCAGCCCTGCTCCTCGATCCAGTCGATGAAGCGGGCGACCGTGTCGGGTCCGTCGTGCTGGCCGTCGAACGGCGGCGCGTTGCGGATCACCCCGCGGTGCAGGACCGGCTCGGTCATGGTGGCCGCGTCGACCGCCTCGTCCTCCGGATGGTAGACCAGGCGAACCGCGAGCCCCCGCTGGCGCGCGAACTCGAGATCGCGGCCGTCGTGAGCCGGCACCGCCATGATCGAGCCGGTGCCGTAGTCCGGCAGGACGTAGTCGGCCAGCCAGATCGGGATCCTGTCGCCGGTGGCCGGATTGACGGCGAAAGCGCCGGTGTCGCGGCCCTCCTTGTCGCGCTCCTCGGTCTCGCGCTGGATCCGCGGGGTGTTGCGGACCTTCTCGACCCAGCCCTCGATCTCCGACCGATCCGGGCTGTCGGCGATCAGCCGCGGCACCAGCGGGTGCTCGGGGGCGAGCACCATGAAGGTCGCGCCGTGAACGGTGTCGGGCCGGGTGGTGAACACGGTGAGCGTCTCGCCGTGGTCGGGCAGCTCGAAGTCCAGCTCGGCCCCTTCCGAGCGGCCGATCCAGTTGCGCTGCATGACCTTGACCCGCTCCGGCCAGCCGTCGAGGCCGTCCAGGTTGTCGAGCAGGCGCTCGGCGAAGTCGGTGATACGCAGGAACCACTGGCTCAGGGTCTTCTGCACCACCTCGGTGCGGCAGCGCTCGCAACGGCCCTCCACCACCTGCTCGTTGGCCAGCACCGTCTGGCAGCTCGGGCACCAGTTGACCGGCGCCTCCCGCTTGTAGGCCAGCCCCTTTTCCAGCATCTTCACGAACAGCCACTGGTTCCACCGATAGTACTCGGGCGTGCACGAGCTGAGCTCCCTCGACCAGTCGTAGAGGATTCCCCAGCGGAGGAACTGCTCCTTCATCGCGGCGATGTTGCCGAGCGTCCAGTCGTAGGGGTGCACCTGACGCTCGATCGCCGCGTTCTCGGCCGGCAGCCCGAACGAGTCCCAGCCCATCGGGTTGAGCGGCCGCCGGCCCCGCATCCGCAGGTAGCGGTAGAGGGCGTCGCCCATGATGTAGTTGCGGCCGTGGCCGACGTGCAGTCGGTCGCCCGACGGGTAGGGGAACATCACCAGCATGTAGTAGGCGTCCCGGGAGTTGCGCAGGTCCACCTCGCCGGCGCGCCGGCTTTTCCAGCGCGCCTGCCACTTCGATTCGATCCGCTTGTGGTCGTAGCTGTCCGAACTCATTTCAGGGACCCCGGGAACTGGTGTGACTTCAAGAGGCCGTCGAGCAGGCCGTTGACGAACCGCCCCGACTGCTCGGTGCCGAACTTCTTGGCCAGCTCGATGGCCTCGTCGACGACCACCAGCTTGGGCACGTCGGCTTCGTAGAGGAACTCGTAGACCGCCAGCCGGAGCACGTTGCGATCGACCGCCGACATGCGCTCGAGCCGCCAGTTGTCGGCCTGCCCCCTGATCAGCTCGTCGATCTCGTCGCGATGCTCCAGTGCGCCGTCGACCAGCCGCTTCGCGTAGTCGAATGCCTGCGACGCCTGATCGGCGCTCAGCTTGTTCGGCAGGTACTCCGCAGGATTGAAGTGACTGAAGACCGCCGCGGAACGGGTGGCGCCCAGATCGCTCTGATAGAGCATCTGCACCGCCATTTCCCGCGCACGTCGCCGTTTACTCATAGAACCAGGAGACCCGCCAGCTCCGACGCCTAGAGTATCCGAATCGAGGCCGCCCGGGTAGGCGGCGGCGGCCGCGCGAGAGCGCCCGCGCGGGGCGCCGTCGGAAGGGGTGAGCCGCCCGGACGGAGAGCCGGGCGATCCGACACTGGTATCGTGCTTCCCGACCGTTCCGGAGCCCGGAGGCCCAGATGAGCTTGAAGAAGCGCGGCACGCCGTACGAGTCCTTCTCGTACCTAAAGAGCGGAATCGACTTCCCGCGGTTCGAGCTCGCCCCCGAGACCGGACGGGTCGAAGACGACCTGATCGAGCTCACCTCCGACCAGGAGCGGCGAGTCGCGAAGCTGGTGCGCGACCACGTGATGATCTCGCTCCACGAGCACCTCGCCACCTTCCCGGCCGACATCCGCGAGACCCCCGCCTACGTCCGCGAGGGCCGGACGGCCACCGCCTTCGCCGGCCTGGCCGACTCGTACTGGGACGCGGTCTTCGACAACCTGCTCGACGGCATCTGCGCGATCGAGTCGAAGAGCGGCTGGAAGTGGAACGACGTGCTGCACGATCTGGGCATGCGGCTGTGCGATCTCGCTCACCAGGACTTCGTCATTCCCTGCCGCGGCGTCGACGACATCCTGCGCGCCCACGCCGAAGAGCGGGTCGCCCTGGTCGCTTCGCTCGAGGGCGCGGCGATGATCGAGAACGAGCTCGACCGCATCGAGATCCTCTACGGCTTCGGCGTCCGGGCGATGGGCATCGCCTACTCGGAGGCCAACGCCCTCGGCTCGGGCCTGCGCGAGCCGAGGGACGGCGGCCTCACCGTCTTCGGCCGCCAGGCGGTCGAGCGCATGAACAAGGTCGGCATGCTGATCGACTGCTCGCACTGCGGCGATCGCACGACGCTCGACGTGATCGAGGCGAGCGCGCAGCCGATCCTGCTGAGCCACATCGGCGCCCGCGCGCTGTGGGATTCGAACCGCCTGGCTCCGGATGACGTGCTCGAGGCGTGCGCGGCGAAGGGCGGCCTGATCGGGGTCGAAGCCGCGCCGCACACCACGCTCACCGCCGCCCATCCGCGGCATTCCATCGACTCGGTGATGGAGCACTTCGAGTACATCCGGCAGCGGGTGGGGATCGACCACGTCGCCTTCGGCCCCGACACCGTCTACGGCGATCACGTCGGCCTGCACGCGGTCTACGCCGCCAACCTGTCGATCGAGCGGTCGCGCGCGGGGGCGGCGGGAGCGGGGGCGGCGTTCGAGCGCGTCGACCACGTCCGCGGCCTCGAGAACCCGAGCGAGTGCTCCAAGAACATCCCGCGCTGGCTGGTGAAGCACGGTTACTCCGACGACGACATCGTCAAGGCGATCGGCGGCAACGCTCTGCGGGTCCTGCGCGAGGTCTGGGTCTGAGCCGGGGCCGCGCCGCGCTGCTCGCCGCCCAGCTCGCCCTCGCCGCGGCCCCGGTCGCCGGCGCGCCGGCGCTCGAGTCGGTGACCGTCGAAGCGCGGATCGTCGGCGGCCAACCGGTGGCGATCTCGATGAGCTACCTGCTCCGCCCCGCGGGCGCGCCGGCCGTCCCCTTCACCGCGCTCCGCTTCGGCGAGACGCGAGCCGCCAACGTCCGCGCCTTCGTGGGGGATCGTGAGCTCTCCTTCCGCACCGCTCCGGCCGCGGGGTCGAGACTCGACGGCCGGGTCGAGCTGCCGCCGGGCTCG
>JBFGLX010000306.1:0-4409 GCA_041575955.1 Thermoanaerobaculia bacterium | reverse complement strand
GGCACCTCGTCGCTGCTGGTCACAGGGGTCGCCCGGCCGGCCGAGGTGGCGCGGTCGGCGCGGCAGCTCGGCTACGAGCTCGCCGACACGCTCACCTTTCCCGACCACCACGCCTACCCGCCGGAGAGCCTGGCGCTGGTGCGCCGGCAGTGGGAGGCGAGCGGCGCCGATCTGGTGCTGACCACCGAGAAGGACTGGGTCAAGCTGCTCGGCCGGCTCGACCTGCCGCTCGCCCGGCTGCCGCTCGAGTGCGCGCCGGAGCCCGCCTTGCTCGACTGGCTCGACGCCCGGCTCGCCGGCCTGCCGCCGGCGGAGGAGCGATGAGCGCCACCGATCGCGTCGGCTGGGCGGCGAGCCGCGGGTTCCGGGCGTTGGTCCGGGCGCTGCCCCATCGCGCCGCCCGGCCGCTCGGCGCGCGGCTCGGCGACCTCGGCCGGCGCCTCGACCGCCGGCATCCGCGGGTGGCGCGCTACAACCTCGAGGTCGCCATGCCGGAGCTCTCCCCGGACCAGCGCCGGCAGCTGATCGCCGGCTGCTTCCGGCACTTCGGCGCGATGCTGATCGACAACATCTCCCTCGGCCGCTTCGATCCGGTGGGCATCTGCGCGCGCCTGAGCCTCGAGGGCTGGGAGCATCTCGAAGCGGCCGAGCGCCAGGGGCTCGGCACGCTGATCGTCACCGCCCATCTCGGCAACTGGGAGCTCGTCGGCTACGCCCTGGCGCTCTACAAGGGCCCCACCCACGTGGTCGCGCGGCCGACCCGCAACCGGCTGGTGGAGCGCGACCTGGTGCGCTTTCGCGAGCGCTTCGGCAACCGCACCATCTACAAGCGCGGCGCCGCGCGCAAGATGCTCGGAGCGATCAAGCGCCGCGAGCGGGTCGCCTACGTCATCGACCAGCGGGTGCATCCGAACGAGGGCATCGAGACGCCCTTCTTCGGCCAAACCTCGTTCACCTCGCCGCTGCTTGCCGGCCTGTCGCTGCGGACCGGCGCCCCGGTGGTGCCGATGTTCGCCTATCCGGAGCCGCCCGATCGCTACCGCGTGGTCGTCCAGCCGCCGATCCCGCCCGCGACCGCATCGGACTCTTCGCGCGACGACGCCGTCCGCGAGCTGACCCTGCGCTACCTCGAGCTGATCGAGGACGCCATCCGCGAGCGTCCCGAGATGTGGCTCTGGATGCACGAGCGCTGGAGGAAGCACTGACCGCCGCGCGCCGCACCCTGGTGGTGGCCCCGAACTGGGTCGGCGACACCGTGATGGCGCTGCCGGTGCTGGAGGCGCTCGCCGGCTCCGGCCGCGAGCTGCACGTGCTGGCGAAGCCGCACCTCGCGCCGCTCCTCGGCCTGGCGCCGGCGGTGACGGCGGTCGTCGAGCGCGGCGAGACCGCCGAGAGCGTCGCGCGCATCCGCCAGGCGCACTGCGGCGAGGCGTTCGTGCTGCCCAACTCGTTCCGCTCCGCCTGGCTGCCCTACCGGGCCGGGGTTGCCGCGCGCTACGGCTACCGCGGCAACCTGCGGCGCGTGCTCCTGGCGCCGGCGGTGCGCCGGCCCGAGCGGCCGGACCACCAGGTCGAGGACTACCAGGACCTCCTGGCGGCGGCGGGCGTCCAACCGCCGGCGAGCTGGCGGCCGCGATTGGCGACCGGCCCCGAACTCCGCGAGCGGGCGCGGGAGGTGCTGGCGCGAGCCCGCATCGTGGACGACGGGGCACCGCTGATCGGCCTCTTCCCGGGCGCCGAGTTCGGGCCCAGCAAGCGCTGGCCGTGGCAGCGCTTCGCCGAGCTGACCCACGCCCTGCGGCGCGTCCGGCGCGACGTCCGGCTGGTGCTGATCGCCGGCCCCAGGGAGGTCTGGTCGACCGTCCGCATCCACGAGAAGAGCGGCCGGCTGGTGCCGGTGCTGGGCGCCGATCTCGACCTCGCCGAGCTGGCGGGCCTGCTCGAGCGGCTCGACCTCCTGATCACCAACGACTCCGGCCCCATGCACATGGCGGCGGCGGTCGGCGTTCGCTGCGTGGCGCTCTTCGGTCCGACCGACCCCGGCCGGACGCGCCCGTACGGCGACGGGCACCAGGTGCTCTACACCAACCGCTGGTGCTCGCCCTGCTTTCGCCGGCGCTGCCCGCTGCTGCACCACAAGTGCATGAAGGAGATCGAGGTCGGGCGGGTGGTCGAGGTGGCGGTCGGGGCGCTGGGTTAGGATCGACCAAATGCTCCGTGCCGCAGGCGTCGTCGTGGCGATCCTGGCCTTGGCCGCGCCCCTGGCCGCCCGCTACCCCGTCCAGACGATCGTCTCGGGCCTTGCCGCGGAGCGGCGCCCCGCTCGACACCCGAGGACCGAGGATCACGTCCTGCGCGTCTCGCGGGAGCTCCCGGCCGACGCGGCCACGCTCCTGGTCCAATACTGGCGCACCTCTTCCCGCGCGCCGGGGCAGGGGCACCTGTCGGTCCGCGTCAAGATCCTCCGGGAGCTCGAGGGGAGCGAGAGGCCCGAGGTCGTCTACCGGAACCGGGCCAGTCGCCGGGTGTGGGGGAGCCACTTCACATGGAGCTGGATCGATCTGCCGGATCTGCTCCCGGGAGATCTGATCCTCACCTCGTTTCGCATGCGCGGCATGCCGCGCCTCCGGCGCCATGACGCCGCCTACGCCGAGACCCTCTTGCGGGAGGATCAGAGTGACTGACGCGCGCCACCAGGCGAGGCTCGGCGGCCGGCGCGCCCTGGTGCTGGCGTCGGTCGCCTTCGTCCTCTGTCTCGGGGGCGCCGCGGATCTCGCGCGGGCCGCTCTGGTCGGCGCCACCGGCGAGGTCTTCCGCCTCGAGGGCGGGCTCGAGCTGCATCCCCGGCGCTGGGCCGGGATGCTCGTGGTGACGCGCGACGTCGGCCCGGACGCCCACTTCCGGGTCAGCTACTCGCGCGCCATCGAGAAGCACCCCAACCGGGGGAGCGTCACGGTCGCCCTCGAGATCCGACGCGACACCGACGGCGACGGCTCGACCGACGCGGTCGAGCGCCTGACGGTCGCCGGGAAGGTCGAGGATCTCGGTTTCGAGGCCGTCGCCGGGCCCCTCGCTCCGCTGCGCGCGGGCGATCTCGTCCTGGCCCACGCGCGGCTCGAGAGGATTCCCCGGACCGCGACGTACCAGCGCGCCGATCTCGAAGTGGCACTCCTCGACTCGGCCTCGTCGTGCCCCGACTTGGGCCCGATCCCAGGGGGCGTCGAGCCGCCGCGGAAGATCCTCTTTCCCTCGCCGCGGTACACCGAGGCGGCGCGCAGGGCTCGAATCCAGGGAACGGTCCTCCTGCACGCGATCATCGACTGCGACGGTCGGGTGAGACGCATCCGGGTGCTCGAAGAGCTGCCCCTGGGGCTTACCGGTGCGAGCGTCGAGGCGCTCGCCCAATGGCGCTTCGAGCCGGCCCGGGCCGAGGGCGTGCCGGTCAGGGTCCTGCTCCAGCTCACCGTCAACTTCCGGCTGCAGGGCGGCCGCGCGCCGTCGGGCGACGCCCTGGGACCCTCGGTGACGGTCGGCGAGCTTCTGGTGCGACCGGCGGAATAGGCCCTGCGGCGGGCCCGTCACCCCCGCTCTTGCCGCCATCCGCCGCGGCTACGCCATCCAGCCTCACAAAGTCTGCCTTCACGCGCAGCGGCGCTTGTGCTTTTATCGTAAGCGGATTATGATAATCGACATGCGGCGCAGCGTCAGAGACTATCTCGCCGGCATCGGGCGCCGAGGCGGCCGCAAGAGCCGCCGCTCGCTCGACCCCGAGACCGCACGGGCGATGGTCCGCGTCCGCGAGGCGCGACGGATGTACCGGCGATTCCACGCCGAATGCTTCTGGTCGTTCGATCCCACCTTCGTCGTCCGGTCGTCGGACGTGGCCTGGGTGGCGGAGCAGCTGCGCAAGAACGGCGGGCGTCGAGCTTGGGCCGCCGCGAGCAGGCTGTGCCGCTGACCGACTATCAGGCGGCCCTCGCCCGGCTGCTGTCCGAGAACCGCACGTTCGATTCCTATCTGGCGGGCGGAGCGGCGATCCTGATCGAGCCCACCACGAAGCGGTTCAGCCGTGATCTCGATTACTTTCACGACTCGGAGGCTCGCGTCGCCGAAGCGTTCGCCGCCGACCGCACGCTGCTCGAAGCCGGCGGCTACGCCATCGATCTGGAACTGAATCGGCCCGGCTACGTCCGAGCGATCGTGCGCCGCGGCGAACACGCGACCAAGGTCGAGTGGGCGCATGACTCCTCGTGGAGGTTCATGCCGACCGTTCGTGACGACCGGGTGGGCTACCTACTCCATCCCGTCGACCTGGCGATCAACAAGGTGCTCGCGCTCGCCGGCCGCGACGAACCGCGGGACGTGCTCGACGTGCTGCAGTTCCACCGCGCCCTGCTCGGGCTCGGCGC
>JBFGLX010000305.1:0-4489 GCA_041575955.1 Thermoanaerobaculia bacterium | reverse complement strand
GACCCCGGCGGCGTAGCGCCGGAGCGCCTGGCGCGGGGTCTCCCCAGGATTCGCGCTCGCCGTGATGGCGACGCCGAGCTGGGCGGGCCCCATGAGGATCGCGCCGCCGCCGGTCGGCCGGCGCCCCACCTCGAGCCCGTGGGCGGCGCAGTAGTCGAGGTCGATCTCGTCCTCGAGGCTCTGGTAGCGCCCGACGAGAGCGCAGTGCGCCCGATAGGTATAGAGGCGCAGGGCGGCCGGCGCGGGGGGCGAGCCGCCGCGCCCGTAGTGGAGCATCATCGCTTCGTCGAACGCCAGCCCGTCGGCCGCGCCGGTGTCGTCGGCGGTGAAGTAGCGCCACGTCATGCCGAGCCTGCCCTTCTCACCAGCTCAGGCTCCAGTCCAGGTGAGCGAGCAGCAGTACTCGTAGTACTCCGGCTCCAGGTCGCAGCGGGTCGCGTACTCGACGATGCCCTCCGCCGGGTAGGCGATGCCGTTCAGGCCGTGGTCGATCGCCGCCTTGTCGAGCGCCACCTTCATCGCCCCCATCGGCCGGCCGCAACCGAGGTTGACGCGGGTGTCGGCCATCGAGTCGCGCGCCAGGGCGAAGAACTCGACCACCTCCTCGATCGGCGGCGGCGCGAGGTGCGCCATCGGCGTGCCGACCAGCGGCGTCAGCACCACCAGGATCAGGGTCGAGACCGGATGGCGCCGGATCATCTCGAGCGCCGCGTGCTCGCCCAGGAACCGGCCGTAGTGGAGGCCGAGCACGATGTGCGGGATGATGCGCAGCCCGCGGTCCGCCAGGAGCTCGAGCGAGCGCTCGAAATCGGCCGCCTTCAGCTCCAGATGGTAGACGTCGCGGATCGTCTCGTCGGCGCCGATGACGTCGAGCATCACGCCGTCGACGCCGGCCGCGGCGAGGCCCTCGGCCAGCTCCGGCGGCACCACGCCGGAGTGGACGATCACCTTCATGCCCAGCTCGGCGCGCACCCGCCGCATGGCGTCGAGGTGCTTCGCGAGCGGCACCTCGCCGGTCCGGGTCGAGCCCCCCGACACCAGGATGCCGTCGGTTCCCTGGGCCCGGAGACGCTGGGCGACCTCGAACAGGCCGGTCTCGGGCGTGACCGTGATCATGCCCTCCAGCACCTTGGTCTTGCAGTGGTCGCACTGCAGGGCGCAGGCGGTGCCGGTCACGCTGACCGGCAGGAACCGGTTGGCCTTCTGCGGCCGCCACTCCCGCGTCTGCCAGCGCTTGAGGCCGGGGGCGTAGAACTGGACGCCGGCGCCGAAATTGCGCCGCCGGAGGGCCATCCCCGGGCTCGCGACCGGCGGCGGCTTCAGTGCCGGGAAGGTGGCGGGGGTGGCGGCCTCGGTGCCGATCGGCTGCCGGCAGCTCATTCGGCGACCATCCCCTGCTCCTTGAAGCGCCGGACCTCGGCCGCGAACCAGGACCGGATCTGCTCGCGCTCGTGGAGCAGACCGGCGACCTCGTCCTCGAGCGACAGCGAGTCGAAATCGACCAGCCAGCTTTCCAGCGGCGCCGAGTTGAGCAGCCCGGGATTGGCCAGCAGCTTCGGGTTGTGGCCGGCGATGGTGCCGGACACCGGCGCGATCAGCGGCCCGACGAACTTGGCGGCCTCGAGGTGGCCGAACGCCTCGCCCCGACCGACCTTGGAGCCGACCGGCTCGAAGGAGACCGCGACGATGTCGCCGCAGGTCTCGCTGCCGAGCGGATCGAAGCCGCAGCGCGCCCGCTTGGGCCGCTCGATCCGCACCCAGAGGTGGGTCGCGGGGTCGTAGTAGCGATCGGCGGGCAGCCGGTAGGCATCGACGGTGACCAGCTCCATTCGTCTCTCCTTCGCCATCAGGCGCTCGCTCCGTTGGCCAGCAGCGCCGACACCCGGCGGCCGGCCTCGCCGAAAGGCTCGAGCTCGCTCGCTACCCGTCGCCGTTCCGCCGACCGGCCGGTCAATCGGGCGCTCATCTCCTCGCCGATCCCATTCAGGTCGCGGGCGGCGATCGCGACCCGCTGGAACCTGCCGCCGACGACCGACGTCTCCACGGTCAGGTCGCGGTCGCGGCAGAAGTAGACCCACACGTCGGCGCAGATCTTCACCCGGCGCTGCGACCAGCGGACCGGCACCGGCCCGGCGAGCCAGACCGGGTCCCGCGACCGCTCCTCCCAGCCGCGGATCGCCTCCTGCTCGCGGGCGGAGAGCTCGCCCGCGGCCGGTCGCAGCTCGAGGGCGCGGGAGTACGCCCGCACCAGGGCGTCCGCCGCCCGCTCGCGGGTGACCGCCGGCGCCTCCGACTCCAGCGACGAGACGTAGCGTCGCATCAGGGACAGGCACTCCGCGCGCATCGTGGCGGTCGGCAGGCTCAGGGCGTCGACCATGCGCTGGTGCGGAAAGCGGAAGATCACGTTGCCGACCACGGTCACCGCCTCGCCGATCTGCCCGGCGCCGGTGCCCGAGATCTTGCGCTCGCCGACGGCGATGTCGTTGGCGCCCCGGAACTCCGCGCGCACCCCGAGAGAGCGGAACGCGTCGATCGCCGGCGACAGGAAGCGCCGGTAGAGGGTGTCGACGCGGGCCGGGGCGCGATCGAGCGGCAGGGTGAGCTGGAAGAGGAGCTGGTCGCCGTCCAGGTAAACGGGGCCGCCGCCGATCTGGCGGCGCAGCACCGGCCACCCGCGCTCGCGACAGACCTTGCGGTCCACCTCCTCGAGCGGATGGTGGTAGCCCAGGCAGACGTACGGCTCCGCCGGCTGGCAGAGCGACAGGGTCGGCGGCGCGCCGGGAGCCATCGCCGAGGCGATGCCGTGCCAGAGGTACTGCGAGCGCCCGGCGTCGACCCGGCCGGCGTCGAGGACGCGCAGCTCAGGCACGCTCGTCGCCGCCTCCCGTCGCCGTCGCCGGAGTCCCCAGCTCGGTGGCCAGGCGCTCGCCGGCGGCTTCCGAGAGCTCGCCCACCAGCGCCACCAGACCGCCCGCCAGAGGCGTGCCGCGGATCTGATCGTCGATCAGCTCGCGGCTCGCCAGGCCGACCTGCACGAGATCGTTCACCCGCTCCGACGCCGCCACGCGCGACAGGCCGGTGCGCTTCATGACCTCCGCAAGCCCGATCCCCTCGAGCGGGCTCAAGAGCTCCAGGATGCGGTAGTTGGCCGGGTCGCCGGCCACCCGCAGGGCGCGCAGGAGGAGCTCCTCGGCGACTCCCGCCAGCTCGTTGCCCGAAACCGCGCCCTGCAGCCAGCCGGCGAACTCGCGGGAGGTCTCCAGCCGGTCCTGCCGGTCGAGGGCGCGCAGCAGGTTCCGCGCCCGCTCCGCCAGCCCCAGGGCCATCGCGTCGCCTGCCGTCATGCCGCCGCACCCGACTGACTGGCCGGGGCGCCCGCGCCGGCGCGCGGCCGCATCGCCTCGGCGACCAGGTCGGCGATGTCCCGCACCTCGATCCGGCCCTCGTTGCCGGAGGTCTTGACGGCGTCGCGGTACATGGTCAGGTCCTTCGGGCAGGCGACCACGAAGTAGTCGATCGAGCCGAGGCCGAGCGCCTCCCGGATCCGGTTCTCGCTCGGCCGCTCGTGCACGCCGTCCGGATCCTGCATCCAGATCCGGCCGCCACCGGCGCCGCAGCAAAACGATCGCTGGCGGTTGCGCGGCATCTCCACCAGCTCGATGCCGCACGCCTCGATCACCGCCCGGGGCGCTTCGAAGCCGCCGTTGTAGCGTCCCAGGTAGCAGGGATCGTGATAGGTGGCGCGCTTGCCGAGCCGGCCGTCGAGCGGGATCCGGCCCGCCTCGAGCAGCTCGAGCAGCAGCGTCGAATAGTGGACGACCTCGTACCTGCCGGCGCCGGCGAACGGTCCGTACTCGTTCTTGAGCGCGTTGAAGGTGTGCGGATCGGTGGTGAAGATCTTGTCGAACTCGCACTCTTCGAGCGCCGCGACGTTGTGCTCGGCGAGCGACTCGAAGAGCCCCTCCTCGCCGACCCGGCGGATGTCGTTGCCGGCCGAGCGCTCGGCTTCGGCGAGCAGGCCGAACTCGACGCCGGCCGCGTGCAGGAGGCCGGCCACGGTGCGGCTGACGTCCTGGCAGTCGGGGTTGTAGGAGGCGAAGTCGCCGACGAACCAGAGGTACTCGACCGGCTGCTTGCGGGCGTCGGGGATCTCGAACCCGAGCTTGCGGCTCCAGCGCGCCCGCTTGCGCGGCGATTCGCCGAACGAGTTGCCCTTCTCGTCGAGGCTCTTGAGGACGTCGGCCAGCTCGGCCGGCGCCGCGCCGTCGAAGACCAGCCCGCGGCGCAGCTCGATCAGGTCGAACATCGGCGCGTTGCCGACCGGGCAGATCTCGACGCAGGCGTAGCACGAGGTGCACGACCAGATCGCCTCCTCGGTGATGGCGAAGTCGAGCAGCGGCGCGCTCCCCTCCCCGGCCGCCACCCCGGCGCCGTGCTCGTTGAGGTAGTAGCGCTTGTTGATCTCGAGCGCCGCCGGCGACAGCGAAGT
>JBFGLX010000304.1:0-4489 GCA_041575955.1 Thermoanaerobaculia bacterium | reverse complement strand
GGACGCCGGGAAGCGGGTGCGCGTAGGTGCCTAGGGTCCTGGTGGTCGAAGACCGCGACTCGCTGCGGCGCATGCTGACGCGATCGCTGGAGCAGGAGGGGTACGAGGTCGTCGGCGCCGCGGACGGCGAGCAGGCGATCGACCGGGTGGCCGCCGAGCCGCTCGACCTGGTGCTGACGGATCTCAAGCTGCCGGGCGCTTCGGGCATCGAAGTCCTCGAGGCGTGCCGGCAGCGGCAGCCGGCGACGCCGGTCGTGGTGATGACCGGGTACGGCACCGTCGAAGCGGCGGTGAAGGCGATGAAGCTCGGCGCCATCGACTTCCTCGAAAAGCCGGTGGACATCGACGACCTGTTCTCGTTGGTCAAGTCGCTCCTCGGGGGCAAGGTCGAGCCGTTCTCGTTGAGTCCGGCGGGCGGCCCGACCATCGTCGGCCGCCATCCCCGTACCCGGGCGGCGTTGCGCCTGGCCGAGAAGGTGGCGCCCACCGAGAGCACGGTGCTGCTGACCGGTGAGAGCGGCACCGGCAAGGAGCTGTTCGCCCGGGCCATCCACGCCCTTTCGCCCCGCCGGTCGGGGCCCTTCGTGGCGGTCAACTGCGCGGCGATTCCCGAGGCGCTGCTCGAGAACGAGCTTTTCGGGCACGAGAAGGGAGCGTTCACCGGCGCGCACCAGCGCCAGAGCGGGCGCTTCGAGCAGGCGCGCGCCGGTACCCTGCTGCTCGACGAGGTGGGCGAGCTTGGCCCGGCGGTGCAGAGCAAGGTGCTGCGCGTGCTCGACGAGCGCACCTTCGAGCGGGTGGGGGGCGGCCGGACGCTGAAGGCCGACGTCCGGCTGATCGCCGCGACCAACCGCGGCCTGCGGGAGATGGTCGAGGCCGGCGAGTTCAGGTCCGATCTCTTCTTCCGGCTGGAGGTGTTCCCGATCGAGCTGCCGCCGCTGCGCGATCGCAGCTCGGACATCCCGCTGCTCGCCCGCCACATACTGGACGAGATCACCGATCGCCACGGCCGCCCGCGGCTGCGCCTGACCGCCAGCGCCGAGGAGGTCCTGTGCGCCCAGCCCTGGCCGGGCAACGTCCGGCAGCTCGGCAACCTGCTCGAGCGCGCCGTGATCCTGGCGGAAGGCCAGGCGATCGACGGCGCCGAGCTCCGCTCGCTGCTCGCGCAGACCGATCGCGGCGGCGAAGCTCAGCGGCTCCGGCAGGCGCTGCGCGCGACCGATGGCGACAAGAAGGAGGCCGCTCGCCTCCTGGAGATGAGCTACAGCACGCTCCTCCGGCGGGTGAAGGAGCACGACCTGGAAGGGTTCCCGAAGTACCGGCAATAGTGGGAACAGGTACGAACACCAACCGAGCCAGAAGCCCCACCGGTTGCGACGAGTCGCCCCCACGTTGATCGGCTCCGAAACGCCCCTCGCACCTGTCCCTGTCTTCACCGCAGGACCGAAGGCTGCCCGCCGGCCGCTGGCGCGATCGGGAACTCGATCACCGCTCGGGTGCCGCCCAGCGGCCGCGGCTCGAGGGTCAGGCGGCCGCCGTGCAGGTCGACGATCCGGCGGGCGAGAGCGAGGCCGAGCCCGACCCCGTCGGTGCGGCCGGTGGCGAACGGCGTGAACAGGCGCTTGCGCACCTCGGTCGGGACGCCCGGGCCGCGGTCGTCCACGAGCAGCGAGACCAGGTTGGCGCCGCGGCGCAGCTCGACCTTGAGCGGGCCGCTCCCGCCCGCGCGGCGCTCGGCCTCGGCGGCGTTGTGCAGCAGGTTGCGCACCGCCCGTTCGAGCAGCTGGGGGTCGCCCTTGATGTCGGTGTCGATGTCCGGCGCGCAGCGCACCTCGACCCGGACGCCCTGCAGCGCCGGGTCGGCCGCCGCGCGGCGGGCGATCGCGCTCAGGTCGAGGATCTCGAGCCGGGTCGTTCCGGGGCGGGCGAACGACAGGAAGTCCTCGAGCACCCGCTGCAGGTGGTCGGCCTCGCGATTGATCTCGCCCAGGTAGTCGGTGATCGACTCGTCCTCGGGCGCCTTCTCGACCAGCCTGAGGTAGCCCTTGAGCGTCGCCAGGCCGTTGCGCATCTCGTGGGCGACGCCGGCCGCCAGCTCTCCCACCTGCGCCAGGCTGGTGGCCAGCTGCTCTTCGTCGGCGCGGCGGCGCGCCTCGGTGAGGTCGGTGAACAGCACCAGGAAGCCGCGCACGCTGCCGTCGTCGCGGCGGAGCGGATGGGCGGTCAGACCGAGCGTTCGGGGATCGTCCCGCGACCCCAGCCGGATCTCGCGCCGGTGGATCGGCCGACCGGTCTCGATCACCTCGCGCACCACCTCCACCAGCTCGGGGTGATCGCCGATCGCCTCTTCGAGCGGCACCCCGGACGGCCGCGGCCGGGGCCCGAGGAGGGCGGCGCCGGCGGCGTTGACGCTCAGCAGGCAGGCGTGCCGGTCGAACAGCAGCAGGCCGCTCTCCAGGCTCGGACCGAGGGTCCGCTCGAGCGCCGCGATGTCGTCTTCGACGGCGCCGGCGGACGGCTTCTGGAGCGCGCCGAGCGCCCGCTCGAAGGTGGCGATGAGAAAGTCCACCTCGTCCTTGTCCTCGGCCTCCTCGGGACGCGCCTGACGCGCCCGCTCGAGCATCGTCTCGTAGGGGGCGAGCAGGCCGCGTACGTAGAGGATGACGAGCAGGAGCAGCCCGGCGTTGATCACCACCACCAGCCAGGTGAGCAGACGAACCCGCTTGCTCTCGGCCGCCAGCCGGCCGGCCCGCAGCTCGACCCGGACGTAATGGGTGCCGAGCTGGCCGCGCGCGGGGGCCACCGCCGCGACGACGTCGGCCAGCCCTTCGCCCGGGCCGAGGGCCTGCGAGCGCCCGAGATCGAGGTGTCGAAACGGGGCGAGCTGGTCGCCGGTCGAGGCGACGCCTCGCTGCAGGATCGCCTGCCCCTTGCGGTTGAGCAGCGCCAGCCGCACCGCCTCGGGCGCCAGATCCTCGAAGTCGGCGGCGCTCGGCAGGCCACCGGCCGAGATCGCCGCCGCCAGCCGCTCGGCGGCCACCAGCGCGTCCCGCCGCCGCTCGGCGGTGAGCTCGGCGACGGCGCTCCAGTAGAGGCGAAGGGTAAAGACCGACAGCAGCGCCAGCAGGAAGAGCGCCACCGGCAGCAGAATCAGCACCTCGCGCCGCAGCCCCAAACGCAGCGCGCGGGCAAGCCTCATAGCAGGAGAATACCCCGGTAGTGGGCGGCGATCTCCTGGCCCCAGAACAGCGACACCACCGCGCCGACGGCCAGGAAGGTGCCGAACGGCAGCTTCGAGCGCAGATTGAGCTTGCCGGTGACCACCAGGGCGAGACCGGCAGCGGCGCCGGCGAGGGCGCTCGAGAACAGCGTGATCGCGACCCCCTCCCAGCCGAGGAAGGCCCCGACCAGGGCGAGCATGTTGACGTCGCCCATTCCCATTCCCTCCTCCTCGCGCAGCCAGTACCAGAAGTTGATCGTCAGCACCAGGCTGCCGGCGCCGATCAGCACACCTGCCACCGCCTCCAGGAAGGTGGTCCTCTGCAGCCACGGCTGCAGCGCCAGCCCGAGGATGATGCCGGGCAGGGTGAGCCGATCGGGAAGCAGGTAGTGGTCGGCGTCGATCATCGCCAGGGTCAGCATCAGCATGCAGAAGAGCGCGCTGATGGCGGCTTCGGCGGTGAGCCCGAAGCGGGCCGCGCAGGCGACGAAGAGCGCCGCCGTGGCGAGCTCGATCAGCGGGTAGCGCCAGGCGATCGGCGCGCCGCAGCGGCTGCAGCGCCCCTTCAAGAGCAGGAAGCTGATCACCGGGATGTTGTCGAGCACGCGGATCTCACCGTCGCAGTAGGGGCATCGCGACCGCGGCATCACGATCGACCTGCCGGCCGGTAGCCGGTAGATCACGACGTTCAGGAAGCTGCCGAAGAGGAGGCCCAGGGCGGCGGCGTAGAGGTAGAGAAACGGTTCGGGCACGGCGGAATTCTAGCTAGTGGGCGGCGGACGGCGCCGGCGGATCGGTCGTGCACGCCCGAACCAGCGCCACCGTCGTCTCGACACCCTCTTGGAAGGCGCGAATCGAGATCTTCTCGTTCGGCCCGTGAATGCCCCGCATGTCGGCGCCGTCGAGGACGAATGGCGAGAAGCCGTAGGCCGGGATCGAGCGCTCGCGGAAATAGCGCGCGTCGGTGACGCCGGCGATAAAGGTCGGCACCACCGGCGCCTCGCGGCCGAGAAACCGTTCGAGGCAGCGGTAGATCTCCGAGTCGGTCGGCGACGGCGCCGTCTCCGGCGCGCTCAGCAGCACGGTCACCGCGACGTCCGGACCGAGCAGCTCCTCCAACTCGGCCAGGAAGAGATCGGCGTCGGTGTCGGGCAGCAGCCGAACGTCGACCAGCGCTTCGGCGCGGCTCGGCGTGACGTTGATCCGGCCACCGGCGGTCAGGGCGTTGATCTGGATCGAATCGACCAGGTAGTTCGGCAGCCCGGGCAG